>NZ_WKZC01000010.1:0-52476 GCF_009679635.1 Finegoldia sp. BIOML-A4
ATACTACTTCTTCATTATACAAAAATAGTGCAAGATAGGAATTACTTCCTTTCTTACACTATTTATGGTACTAAAAAGGAGGAACGAAATCCTCCTTGTGATTTTCCGATTTATACGAACGGAATATATTGTGAATATCCTTCTTCTTCCATTTTTTCTAATGGGACAAATCTCAAACTTGCGCCGTTGATGCAATACCTAAGACCGCCTTTTTCACTAGGACCATCGTCGAACACATGACCAAGATGACTGTCAGCGTGTTTACTTCTAACTTCAGTTCTAACTCTGGATAATTTGTGATCATCAGAATAATTTACAGAACTTGACGTAATAGTTTTCGTAAATGATGGCCAACCACAGCCCGCATCGTATTTGTCCTTTGAAGAAAATAATGGCTCACCACTTACGATGTCGACGTAGATTCCTCTTTCGTTAAAATCATTATAGCTTGATGTGTGAGGGCGTTCAGTCGCTTCGTTTTGAGTAACTCTGTAACTCACATCGGATAGATTTTGTTTCAATTCTTCATCGGACATTTTCTTGTATTCAGTCGTATCCAAATCCTCATCAAAAGCATTCAGATTGATGTGACAATATCCACCAGGATTTTTGTCCAAATAATCTTGGTGATAATCTTCTGCCAACACAAAATTTTCTAATCTTTCAACCAAAACAGTTAGCTTTTCATCGTATTTTGATTGAATGTAATTCACAACAGAATTGATTATTTCCAAATCTTTTTCATCTTCGTAGAAAATTCCCGTTCTGTATTGTTCGCCAACATCGTTTCCTTGCTTATTCACAGAAATTGGATTGATAATTCTGAAATAATGAAGTAAAATTTCTGCCAAATCCAACCTGTTTTTATCATAAACAACTCTCACTGTTTCTGCGTGATGAGTTTGTTTTACTCTTCTATAATCAGTGTCTGTTCCTTCGCCATTTGCATAGCCTGTGTCAGTGTCTATTACACCTTGTAATTTTTTGAAATAAGCTTCCACTCCCCAAAAACATCCACCGGCTAAATAAATCGTACTTTTTTCAATAAATCTCATATTACACCTCTTACAAAATTATACCCAGTTAAATATTTTTTATTCAACAGAAAATTTTGCGCATACAAAAAGCAGCTTATTAAAAGCTGCTCATTGAAATTATTTTGATTTCATTGTTTCTTGGCGATTCATTGTGTGATATGAACCTTTGAATCTTTCCTTCTTAGGACTCTTGTCCCAGATTTCTTCTGCTTCAACTTCCCAGTTTTTCGCATATTCATCGCAGTTACCACAAAGTGAATCTACAGTTTGCTTAGATTCCAAATCAGTAGATTTTGCATCAGTGCTATGAACCATTTCTCTAAGTTCGTTTGGATTTTCAAGCATTGGGCAAGGCATCAACATATTATCGTTGAATGGTTGACCGTCGTGATATTTTGTAAATAGGGGAGCTCTCAAACAATCCAACAAAGATTTTTCTCTGATATTTGAATCACTGTAGTGAATGAAAACACAAGGTTCCACATCGCCGGATGCATTAATGTGAAGATATCTTCTTCCACCTGCGATACAACCTCCAACATATTCAGCATCATTTTGGAAATCCAATGCGAATAATGGTTTTTCTGCTCTATATTTTCTTAGTCTTTCGATAGTTTGTTTTCTTTGTTCAGGAGTAGGTAATAAATCAGTTACAGCGGCATTTCCAACTGGCATGTAGTGGAAGTACCACACGAAATATGCACCTAACTCTATTAGGTAATCGTAGTATTCTTCGCTTGTAATTGAATCAAAGTTTTGTGAAGTGTAGCAACAAGAAATACCGTAAATCAAATGACGTTCTTGTAGCATCTTCATTGCTTTGATTACTTTTTTATAAACACCTTCTCCACGTCTACCGTCAGTTGCTTCTTCAAAACCTTCAAGTGAAATCGCAGGAATGAAATTACCAACTCTTAGCATTTCGTTTACGAAATCTTCGTCTATTAAAGTTGCATTAGTAAATGATAAGAATACACAGTCGTTGTGTTTTTCACACAATTTAATCAAATCATCTTTACGCACAAGAGGTTCACCGCCTGTGTATATGTACATGTAAGTTCCCAATTCTTTTCCTTGGGTGATGATAGAATCAATCTCATCATAGCTTAAATTTTGTTTGTAGCCGTATTCAGCAGCCCAACATCCAGTACATTTTAAGTTACATGCAGATGTAGGATCCAACAAAATCGCCCATGGAATATTACAATTGTATTCTTCTCTGTATTTTTGTTGAGTTTGCCATCCCAAAACAGACGCATTCATAAAAAAGTTATACGCTACTTTTTTAATTTGTTTTTTGTCAACTTCTTGGAAAATTTTCATCACAAAACTATGGTAAGGGTGATTTTCGTCTTCGAAAACTTCCCTTATAATTTTAATTTGAGGCGAAAAATCTCCGTGAGAAAGGTTTTCTGCCCATTCGACTAATTGTACCCCTCGTTTTTGAGGATCCTTCGCAACATAATCGAATACCTTATCAAATCCATATCTTTTTCCAGCTTCTATAATTTTCATATAACCACCTTTTCATATATTAAAATTTTTAGAACTATCCTATTAGATATATCTCTTAACTTCATTGTATCTCAAACGTTAATCGAAGTCTTTGGACAAAAGGGTGTATTTGCCTAAAATTCTAACAAAAATGAAAAAAAATCTAAAAAATTAATTCATTTTACTCCTAGTTAATGAAGATTTAACAGTATCTTTTAATAAAAATCCTATCCTTTTAATCTTCTTCTCGATATCCTCATCCATTCCTGAAGTTAGCCATCTGATAATTAAATCCGTAATCGCACTTTGGAAAAATTTAATAATAATCTCCTTGTCATCCTTTTTAGCGTGAATTTCCTTGTCCACATTTTCTATGTAGTTTCTCATAATTTGTCCCGATTTATTGTACAAATAATCAGACAGTGTTTTTCTAGAAATAGAATTGTAAATGTGATAAATCGCAGTTTTGTTTTCAATAGCAAACTGCATTTCTTCGATAAAATTATCCTCCCACGACATATCCTCTGACTCATCCAATACCTTCTGTAATCTGGTCTCAAAAATCGTGTCGATAATATCATTCAAATCCTTAAAATGGTAATAAATCGTGTTTCTATTGATGCCACATTCTTCAGCTAATTTTCCAACAGTGATTTTATTCAAAGGAATTCTATTCAGAAGACTAATCAGATTTTCCATTATCATTTTCTTCGTATAATCCGCGTTCATAAACTCCCCCTTTTAACATAATCATATTCCAAAACTAGAAAAATTTCCACCAAAAAAACTAGCTGCACATGGCTTGCAGCTAGTCAATCGTAATTATTTTAATAATTCTTCAGCAATTCTCAAAGATTTTCCAGCATAAACTGTAGCAGGGCCACCACCCATAGCAACGCAAACTTCCATCATTTCTGAGATTTCTTCGATTGTACAACCTGCATCAATACATCCTTTAGTGTGATGAACGATACATCCGTCGCATTTTACAGTAATTCCGATTGCAAGAGCTATCAATTCTTTTTCCTTCAAAGATAATTTTCCGTCTTTAAAAATTTCTCCACACATACCAGAGAAATTCTTAGCTACATCTGGTAAATGTTCTCCAAATAATTTTGAGTTTTCAGCCAATACTTCTTTACTATCCATAAATTACCTCCTATTTTTTAGACAATTTGCATTGCCCTTGTAATATAATCTTATCAAATACGGCGTATAAAATCTTAATTATAGAATATTTCAATAAATGATGGGAGATTTATAGCGTTTTCATATAAATAAAAATAAAATATATGTGATATAATATAACTATAAAAATTAGGAGGTTAATATGAAAAAACCTTACAAGTTACTAGTTTTAATGATGGTTATGGCGATCGGATTTACAGGATGCGCCAATAATTCTAACAAAACTAATTCAAACGAAAAGACACTTGAAAATGAATGCTAACAAACTATCCGGAGGACAAAAACAAAGACTTTGCATAGCCAGAATGCTTACAACAAATCCCAAAATACTGATATTTGATGAACCTTGCTCATCTTTGGATTTGCAAAACACATTGGCAATAGAAAATCTGTTGAAAAATCTATCACAAAACTACACTATTATCATTTCGACACATAATACAGACCAAGCACAAAGAATATCAGATAGGATTTTGTTTATTGAAGATAAAAAACTGATTGAACAAGATGAAATATAATAATATAAGATTTGAGGACGAGAGAAAATATGAAAATTATGGTAGTTGAAGATGATATTGATTTATCAGAATTAATTAGGATGTATTTGATTCCAGAAGGATGGGAGATAGAAACTTTTCATGCTGGTAAAAAAGCGGTTGAAAGTTTTAATCGAAATCATTATGATTTAATACTTTTGGACTTATTGCTTCCAGATATAAATGGGTTTGAGATATGCAAACAAATACGAGAAAAATCCACAATTCCAATAATCATGCTCACTGCTCTGGAAGATTCTATTCATAAAGTACAAGGATTAAATATGGGTGCAGATGACTATATCATAAAACCTTTTGAGCCAACAGAATTAGTCGCCAGGATTAAGTCAAATCTTAGAAGAAGTTATGAATTTTCTTCTGTAAAATCTATAAACGATGAAGGACACGA
This sequence comes from Finegoldia sp. BIOML-A4, assembly GCF_009679635.1. Taxonomy (NCBI): domain Bacteria; kingdom Bacillati; phylum Bacillota; class Tissierellia; order Tissierellales; family Peptoniphilaceae; genus Finegoldia; species Finegoldia sp. BIOML-A4. The sequence goes on from NZ_WKZC01000010.1 coordinate 4,665, forward strand.
ACCTGACGAACTCGTTGTAGGAAATTTGTGCTTAAATAAGAAAACTCATAAAAGCGTTTATAATGAAATAGAAATAACTTTAACTCCGAAAGAATTTGATATTTTGTGGCTGTTAATGGAACAACCGGATGATGTTCATAATATGGACGAAATACATTACAAAATTTGGAAAGATGAAGTTTTATCAACCGAGGTAAATCCTGTTATGGTGCATATAAGAAGAATACGAAGTAAATTTGAAAAACATGGAATAAGTTCCATAATAAAGACAATTTGGGGAGTGGGGTATAAAATTAATGCGTAAAGAAAATTCATATATTAAAAGAATTATTCTGTATCAATGCTTATGGATAGCTGTTGTAATTTTTCTTACATTTGCTTTTCATAGATTAATCGATAGTTTAATAATTTATAATATTGATACAGAAGCTGAGTTAGGATCAATATATAAGATTTATTTTCAATATGGTAATTATGTTTTCATTATGATATGCGCAATCTTCATAATTTTCGGATGCTTTTATATTCAGAATAAAGAATTCGAGAAATATCGCGAGTATTTTGTATCTGGAATTAAATACATTAAAGGCGAAATTCCTGAGATAAGAGAATTTCATGAATCTTTATCTAACGAAAGAATAGATTTCATTAATATTCGAAAACTTATATTAGAAATGGAAAACAATTATGAACTAGCATATAAGGAAAAAACAGATTTGCTGACGTATTTGGCACATGATATTAAAACACCTCTATCAAATTTATTGGGATATTCTACTTTGCTTCATGATGAAGATAATTTAACTTATGAGCAACAAAAAAAGTTTATAAAAGTTATCTACGAAAATGTGAAATCATTAAATAGTTTGAGCGAAGATTTCTTTTCTTATTTGAAATTCAATTTGAATGAAATCCCTATTAATATCAAAAAGTTTGATGTCGAACTATTCTTAAAACAATGGGAAGAAGAAAGAAAAACATTAGTAAACGATAATGTTTTGGATATTAGATTTGCAAATACTTCTGATAAAGAAATTAATACGGATCCTGAATTACTCGTGAGAATTTTAGATAATTTGGTATCGAACGCAAACAAATATTCAAAAAAAGGATCAACAATAATAGTCGAAGTTAAGATACAGGATAAAGCTTTAAATTTGACGGTTAAAAATGAAGTTGAAAACAATCTAAATGTAGATTGGAAATTGGTGAAAAATAAATTTTATCGTGGAGATATGTCTAGAAATCGTATAAAAAACAACGGATCCGGAGTTGGACTTACAATTGTAAATGATATTGTAGCTCATTTAGATGGGGAATTTGAAGTGTACAATAAAGATAATTTGGTAATTGCAAATGTAATTATCCCAGTATTTTAAAAAGAAAGAAAAAAGCAAGAATTAATATAAGAAAACTTAATCTCTTATTTTCAAGACTAACCTATAATGATTTTATAAGGTTAGTTTTTTATTGATAAGGCTTAAGGGGAAATAGTTTATGAAAAAAGTAATAGGATTATTAACATTTTTATTGGTTTTTGTTGTAGGATTAGGATTTTTCTATAGTAACGATTCACGTTTTATGGAGTTTTTTATAAGAGAATTTAATACTACAGTAAATATAACTACCAAACCACAAAATGTTGAAAATAATATTCTTGAAATTCAGAAAATTGCGAAGAAAAATAAAATTAGTTTCATCAAAGAAGTTTACATACCCAAAAATTCTTTAAAAGAAAAACAAAAAATAAATATATTTGTTTATCTTGATGATGCGATGTGGTTTAAGAAATCATTTAAGAATATTGATATCGTTGAAGATGATAATGGTATTAATAAGTTCAAGAATGTAACTAAGAATAGCCTTTTGACTAGTAAAAAAATTGATTTTATTGATTATTCTAAGATTAACGATTATACGTTTAATGGAGATTATCATATTAAAGGATCGCCTTCTGATGTTTTGGAATTTATGAATGAATTAAATAACAGACAAGATTTGGGAATTGATGCGATTGTTGATAAGTCTTTTTCTGTTGCTAGTGAAGTTACTCAAAAGCAAGCCATATTATACGTAATGCTTATTTTAGTAATTATTTTTGCTCTATTATTTAGTTTTGTAATTTATAATTCATCACTTTCTAAGGAAATATCGATAATTTCTTTATTGGGTCATAATAAACTGAAATTTTGCTATAAAAAGGCTGTGGATTTGTTAGCAATTCCAATATTAATTTCATGGATAGGAATGTTTGGAGTTTTATTTTATTTGATTAATCCAGACTCAATGATCGGATTTTTAATATCTATCAAACAAATATTCTTATTACTTGGAGTAATAGGATTTTCCTTGATATTATTTTATTTTTTTATGCTTTACTTTAGAGTTAAGAATGTTAGCACTATTTCTTGGTTAAAAGGCTACAAAAAAAGATATAAAATGAGTCCTGTGATTTTTAAAGTTATTTCATTTTCTGTTGTCCTTTATCTTTTTGTAGTAACTGTGTTTGGATTATATGACTATGTTACTTCTACTTCATATTTTGATGCATGGGAGAAATCAAAGAATTATGCTAATATAGCTTGTGCATGGCCGTGGACTTATGTTGAAAATGATGATAAATTTGAAAAAATAGTAGTTCCAAAGTTAAATAATTTATGGGATGAATTAGATTCTAAAGGAGCAATACTATTTTTCGCACCAAATATCCAACATGAAAATGATGATGAATATTTAAACAATCAGTTTTTTAGGGGAAGGTATGCTTATATCAACAAAAATTATCTTGAACTAAATAATTTGGTTGATGAAAAAGACAGACCATTAGCCAAATATACGTCTAATTCTAATGAATGGATTATATTTGTACCTGAAAACATTTCAATAACTGATAATGATAGGCAAAATATAAGAAAATCACATGTGTTTAATTGTACAACTAAACAAGAAAATGTCAGTGAGAAGTATATTAAAATTAAGGGAAATCAACAAGTTTTTACATTTGATAGTCAGCAAAAAATAAATAGTCCAGATATATTGAATTATGCTTTGATTATGGTTAATGGCAAAGAATTAGTGCCTACTGGAGAGATTAAAATATCGTCATTGGTTAACGGGAAGTTTCATCCTTATATTTCAAATCCTAATAAGTGCTATGAATATTTAAAACCAGTTATTCAAAAAACAGAATCGTCTCCTTATATACTTTACGTTACAAGCGTTTATGATGAAGTCATTGAAAAAATAGAAATGTATAAGACGGAAACTATTATTTATCTTTTAGGATTTTTATTATCGGTTTTAGTATTGTTTGTAACGATAAAAATAGATGAAGAATCATATTTTTATAATTATGGACAAAGAATTTACGTTTCTAGATTATTGGGATATGATTTTAAATCTATCCATAAATCTAAAATAATTCAGATTATAGTTGGGTTTCTCGTAAGTGTTATTATTTGTTTTATGATAATACTCTTTACGATATATTTTAGAAGTTTTGGTTTTTTTGAACCAAGAGATGGGTGGAATTTAAGAAAATTAGTAATTTGTCTAATTATGTCAATTATTAGTATTATTATTTGTTTTATATATGAAATTATTAACGTAAAAAAGAACGAAAAAAGTTTAGTGACAAAGATAAAGGAAGGTAATTAAATGAATATTGATAAACCTCAAATATCATTGAAAAATATATCGAAAAAATATGGGAACCATAAAATATTAGAAAATATTAATCTTGACATTTATCAAGGAGATTTTATTTGCATTTTTGGTAAAAGTGGTGGTGGCAAGACAACGCTATTAAATATTATTGGAACTCTTGAAGAATATGATGAAGGGGAATTGATTTGCTTTTCTCAACATAATCCAATTAGAAATGAAAAAGAATCTGAACTTTTACGAAGGTATAAAATAGCATATCTTTTTCAAAACTTTGCTTTAGTTGATAATATGACAGTTCAAGAAAATTTGAATTTGGCAGTAAAATACAGTAGAAGTACAGATAAAAAATCAATTATAAAAAAAGCTCTTATGAATATGGGAATAGAAGACAAGCTTAAATCAAAAATATTTGAATTATCAGGTGGAGAGCAGCAAAGAGTAGCTCTCGCGAGAAATATGGTTAAGCCATACGAAATAATGTTAGCAGACGAACCAACAGGATCGTTAGATAGTGAAAACAAAAAGATAGTAATTGATACACTTGTAAAACTAAACAAACTGGGGAAAACTATAATTGTAGTAAGTCATGATAAGGAATTTGAAAAAATTGCACACAAGAATTATATTATTGAAAACGGAACATTAAAACAGCTGGAATTTGCTGTGGAGAAATAATAGAATATTTGGGATTATAATATCAGGTTATTATTTCGAGGATCTGATACACAAAACTTTTCACATACTTCAATTATCCTACTTGCTAGTTAAGCAGGTAGGATTTTTTTGATTTCAAACGTTAAGAAATTCTAAAGATTACAGAAAAAATAAGCAAAGTTAGTGAAGTTGTGATATAATTTTAACTGTTAAATATATTAATAGGATGATGAAAAATGGAAAAATCAAATCAAAAAAAATACACTTTTTTGATTAATACGACACCCCCTCCAAGACTTATAAAGAGAATGGATCTTGTAAAAGAAAAGTTCGATTTGTATGCTGTTTGTTGGGACAAAGGTGGAGATGAAAAATATGATTTCAAGCGTGACTTTTGCAAGAAGGAAATAATCAATATAGATGCTGACAACAGTAACCCTATGAAAAGACTTATTCCAACTTACAAATTCTCACAAAAAGCTTATAAAATTTTGGAGAGAATTAAACCGGATTTAATTCACGTTCAAAGTTATGATATGCTAGAGATAGCTACGAAATACAAGAAAAACAACGACGACAAGGTTAAGATTATATACGAAGTGCCAGATATTCACAGATATTTGACTGATGACAAGAAGAATTTCCCTATGAATGTTGTATCTTCTGTTTTGAAAAAAAGAGAGAACAATATGCTTGGATTTGTCGATTTGATGATTGTGACTAGTATGAAATTCTGGGAACATTTTGAAGGGAAATACAGCAAGGATAATTTGGTGTTCATGCCCAATATTCCAAACTTGGAATTATTCAGAGATTATGATAAGTTAAGGGTGAAAAACCAACACGATACTTTCACTGTAGGATACATTGGTGGGCTAAGATATTTGAACGAATTGAAAAAGCTTACGAAAGCTATGGATGGTTTGGGAATGAATTTGATGATGGCAGGTTTCGAGAGTGGAACTTACTTCAAAGAGCTTGCCCAAACGAAAGATTTCATTGAATATCGTGGCAAATTTTACTATGACGATGATATTGCAGAGCTTTATTCGAAATGCGACTGCATATTCTCAGTGTACGATGCGTCGATGAAGAATGTTAGGATTGCACTTCCGAACAAATTATACGAATCCATTCACGCAGAGCTTCCTATAATTGTCGCAAGAGACACTTATTTGTCGGAGGTTGTGAATGAATGGAATGTGGGAGTTGCGGTTGATCACGAATCAGATGAGGAAATGCGAAATGTTTTAATCAAACTTAGAGATGACCAATCATTCTACCACACGCTTCAAGAAAACTGCAGAAAGATGCAATCAGAATTGAATCCACAAAAAAATAACGAAAGATTATTAAATAGAATAGAAAATTTATTTTAAAGGAGAGAATATTATGATTAATGTAATTGGTTTAGGTTACATAGGTCTACCTACAGCGTTGATGCTATCAACATCAGGCAATAAGGTAGTTGGAACAGATATTAAAGAAGAAGTAATTGACAAATTAAAGCATAAAGAATTAACTTTTGAAGAAAAAGGAATGGATGAGCTTTTCGAAAAAGCTTTGAATTCAGACATCACTTTTTCATTAAAACCAGTGTCCACTTCTTTCTATATTATTACAGCACCAACTCCATACGATCCTGTATCTAAGAAATTGGATTGTTCTTATGTAGTAAAAGCTGTAGAATCAGTGTTGGAACCTGCAGAAGAAGATGCGATTATAGTTGTTGAATCAACAGTTTCACCGGGAGCTATCGATACTTACGTTAGACCTGTTGTAGAAGAATATATCGAAAAATCAGGCAAGAAATTAAACTTGGTTCACGCTCCAGAAAGAATTATTCCTGGTAATATGGTTTACGAATTGGAACACAACGCTAGAACAATTGGCGCTGACGATCCAAAATACGGCGAAAAAGTTAGGGAAGTGTACTCAACTTTCTGTAAAGGTGAAATCAATCTAACTAACATCAAAACTGCTGAAATGACAAAGGTTGTTGAAAATACATTCAGAGACATCAACATTGCATTTGCGAATGAATTGGCTAAGATTTGTCGCCAAGGTGGGCTTGATGTCAACGAAGTTATCAGAATTTCCAACAAACACCCAAGAGTTAACATACTTTCACCAGGACCTGGTGTAGGTGGACATTGTATTTCAGTTGACCCATGGTTTTTAGTTGGAGATTATCCACTTCTTACTGAGATAATCTACAAAGCTCGTCAAATCAACGATTCAATGCCAGAATATGTTCTTAAACGTGCTTACAATATTATGAAAGAAAACAACTTAAAAGATTTTTCAAGAGTTGGTATTTACGGATTGACTTACAAAGAAAACGTAGACGATGTCAGAGAATCTCCAACACTTCAATTGTTACAACACCAAAAAGAACATTTGGGAGATGGACTAAAAGTTTACGATCCAATGGTGAAAAGAGAAGTTGTGGAAAATCAATACCACGATTTGAACAAATTCTTAGACGATGTTGATTTCGTAATCGTGATGATTGGTCACGATGAAATCAGAGAAAACATGGATGTATTAAAAGACAAAGTTGTACTTGATACAAGAAACATCGATGTTGATAACAAATACAATTTCTACAAATTATAAAACAAATCAAAGGGCGCTAATATTTGCAGCGCCTTTTTTTCAAAAGAGGTAAAAAATGAAAAAAGTAATGGTGGTTTTTGGGACAAGACCAGAAGCGATTAAAATGTGTCCACTTGTAAAAGAACTCAAAAAAAGAGACGAATTCGAAGTTTGTATGCTTGTAACTGGACAACACAAAGAAATGCTACGCCAAGTGTTGGACGTTTTCGAAATCAAAGAAGACTACAACTTGGCTATCATGAAAAAAGGACAAAGCTTGTTCGATGTTACCATAACTATTTTGGACAAAATAAAATCTATACTAGAAGAAGAAAAACCAGACATTGTTTTGGTTCATGGAGATACTTCGACAAGTTTTGTTGCAGGACTTGCTGCATTTTATTTGAGAATACCAGTAGGTCATGTTGAAGCAGGACTTAGAACTTACAACAAATACTCTCCATATCCAGAAGAATTCAACAGACAAGCCATAGGATCGTTGGCAGATTTCCACTTCGCACCAACTACAACTGCAAGGGATAATTTGCTACGAGAAAACAAAGACGAATCCAAAGTTTTCGTAACGGGAAACACAGTAATAGATGCACTTCAAACAACAGTACGTGACAATTATTCTAACGAAAATTTGATCGAAGGTAAAAAAATGATTCTTCTAACAATGCACAGAAGGGAAAACTTGGGAGAATCTATGAAAAATTCCTTCAGAGCAATTAAAAGAGTTGTCAACGAAAACGAAGATATATATGTGATTTATCCGATACATTTGAATCCAAAAGTACGAGAAATCGCAAACGAAGTATTTGACAATCATCCTAGAATCAAACTCATCGAACCATTGAATGTAGTTGATTTTCACAACTTCATGAAACAATCATTCTTCGTAATGACAGATTCAGGTGGAATTCAAGAAGAAGCCCCAGCACTTGGTAAGCCCGTTTTAGTAATGAGAGACACAACAGAAAGACCTGAAGGGGTAGAGGCAGGGACATTAAAATTAACTGGGCTTTGTGAAGAAGACATCTACAACGAAATGACCACACTTCTTTCTGACAAAAATGAATACGACAAAATGAGTGAAGCCACAAACCCTTACGGAGATGGGCACGCATCCGAAAGAATCTGTGACATTTTATCAAAAAATCTATAAACTAAAAAATCCAACTTCTACATGAAGTTGGATTTCATATTTAAACGTCAAATAAATTTGAGACGTTAACAGATTGGATTTTCTCAATTATCTTAATCTGGAATTGAATTATTTAATTAAGCTTGTTTTTTGCTCTTTCTTGATTTTCTTTCAGTATTGAAAAGAGGATTAACTCTTTCGTAGAAGTCATTCATTTGTGCAAAGTTCATACTTGCCATGTTTGAGCTTAAGCTTACTGTACAGTTTTTACCGAAATTTCTAATTTGCTTTTGTGTTGTTTTTGTGAACATATTATTTTCCCCCTTATTAATTGTTTATTATTCTTTTAAGATGTTATTATTTGTTTAATTTGTTTAGTTATTACGCTTGTTTTTTATTTTTCTTTAATTTTCTTGAACCAAATAATGGTGTCATTCTTTCGTAAAAGTTATCCGCTTGAGCAAAATTCATGCTCGCCATACTTGTGTTAAAACTAATTTGTGAACTTTTTCTAATATTATTTTTTCTCATAAATTTTACCCCCTATGCGTTTTTTCTGTTTTTGAAGATTCTTCTTGATCCAAACAATGGAGAGAATCTTTCGTTAAAATGATCGACACTTGCGAATGTCATTGATGACATATTTGTGTTCAAACCAAGAGATGTTTTCTTTGCAAAATCTAAATATTTTCTGTTATTCTTAATCATTTTAGTTCCCCCTCATTTAATATTTATATGTTATTTTCCATTCGGTAATAATTAAATATTCACCGAATCGAAATTATCGAATTTAATATTCAAGGAATATCCAAATGATAACTCATCTCATATCCCTCACTGCATTAAGTATTATATAACCATAAAACAGCTATGTCAAGCACTTTTTCAAAGTTTTTTGAAAAATTTTTGTAAAGAAAAATTAGGAAAACGAATGATTTTTGTGAGTACCGTTTTCACAGAAGGCTTATTTTTATTCGATAAATATTTTTTCAGGAAAACAAATGTTGATATGTTCAAGTTTTCTAATAAAAATAAATTTTCCCCAGTTACTCAATGTTTTCCTGCAATTTTCCCAAAAGAAAACAGATAGCATTTTAAAAATATGGGAAAATTTTTTGTGAAGTTGATAATGTATATTGGTGATTGCAAAGAAATTTAGCAAAATAAAGCTATTTGCACAAAAAAATTAGCCGAATTATTCGGCTAATTCAAATCAATTTATTTCTTATCTTCGATGTATTTTATACATAAATCGATAGATGCTTGTAATCCTTCTTGGTGAGTTCTTTCCATTGCGTGTGATGCATCAACACCAGGGCCAATCAAAGCAACTCTCAAATTATATCCTGCTGCTAATGCTGCTGATCCGTCTGATCCATAGAATGGATAGATGTCAACTGCGTGAGGAATATTATTTTCTTCACAAATTCTGACTAATCTTTCTTTTAATTCTAAATCGTAAGGACCTGTAGAATCTGCTGCACAAATTGTTGTTTTAAATTCAGAAGATGTTTGTCCATCTCCAGGAGCAGCCATGTCAACAACTATGAATTCGTCAGTTTCTTCTGGAATTCCGTAACATGCACCGTGACCAACTTCTTCGTAGTTTGAGATGAAGAAGTTAAGAGTGTGTTTTGGAGTTATGTTGTTTTCTACAAAATATCTTACAGTTTCATACAATACGTATACACAAGCTTTGTCATCTAAGTGTCTTGATTTTACGAATCCACTTTCTGTTAATTGTGTTCTTGAATCCAAATAGATGAAATCACCAACATTGATTCCAAGTTTTTCTACATCTTCAGCTGATTCTACCTTTTCGTCGATTCTGATTTCCATTGTCTTGGCATTTCTTTCGTTGCTTTTAGCTTCTGGGCCGTAAACGTGAACTGATTGTTTGTCGTTTAAGCATGTACCAGTGTATTTTTTGCCAGACATTGTAGAGATAGTTACGTATTCATTTTCAACAGAGTTGTATGCGTATCCACCTACTAAGAATGTTTTTAATCTTCCGTTAGGTTTGATTTCTTTAACCATTAATCCCAATGTATCCACGTGAGCTGCAAATGTAGATTGTTTTTCGTCAGTTTCACCACGAAGAGTAACAACCATTGCACCTTTGTTAGTGAAGTTGATTTCAACTTTTCCTAATTCTTCGAATTTTTTTCTAACTTTTTCCATAACGACTTTAGTGTCGCCAGATGGAGAAGAAGTCATTAAAATTTCTTGTAAAAAATCTAAATTTTCCATATTGAGAACCTCCTAAAATATATTTTTATGATACCACATATAATCACATTGTTTCAATCTTTAAAGTGAGGGTTAATGTTTTAACTAAAATTTTACAAACCAAATATATGATAAAATTAATTGAGGTGAAAAATGAAAGGATATTTTGCATCACATTTCTTCAACGACGCTATGTTTCGTTGGACTGAAGATTTGGCGAGATTTATAGAGAAAGAAGTGGACATTGATTTGTATGTGCCACAACGAAATGATTCGATAAACAACAAAAAAGACAATGATGCTACAATCACTGACATCGACATTGCAAGAAATGATATGGCGAAGTTAAAAGAAGCAGATGTTTTGATAGCTTGTCTTGATGGATTGTCGATTGACGATGGTGTTGCAGGAGAAATCATGGCTTTTTCTGTGATGAAAGATTACGAAGAAGAATACAAATTGACTGACAAGAAAAGAATTATAATTGGTTTTGTGACAGACATGAGATATTTGGGAACTGGAGAGAACAAATTATACAGAAACCAAATGATAATCGGACAAGTTAAAGACAAGGGATACTTCATCGTAGGTTATCCAAACACAGACGATTACAAAAACAAAATCGTGGATATTATTAAAAAGGAATATTAGAAAAAGCTAGCTAGAAATAGCTAGTTTTTTATTGACAAATGATAAATAAAAAATTATTATATAAGTGATAAGAATATTCATTATCAAGAGGGAGAAGAATGAGAAGAAAGTACTTATCTGCAATATGCAAATTAATTTATTTGATAACATTAATTTTAATGTTTATAGTTAACAAGAAAAATATTGAAATATCAAAAATCACATTGATTCTTTTAGTGGGAATTAATATTTTTAGTTTAGCCGCAGATACATTTTTGTCGGAAACATCAAAAAAGTTAAAAATTGGATCAATTTCCGTGCTAGTAATTTTTTACGTAATTTTCGTAATTTTAATATGATTTAATAGCAAATTGAAATATTCTTATCAGTGACTTTTCAGAAGTTCTCATTGGATTTTGGTAGAGATTTGGTGAGGACTTTTTTGTTGGTATCAGAATTAGATCTAACTTGGTGTATAATATAAATGAAAGAATAATTCAAAATAACAAATCAGTCAAATTACCTGTTTTATACTATTTTTAAATGTTGGAATATGGTATAATTAGTAGTTGTGATTTGTAGTTAACTTAACAGTTAAATGAATCTAATAATTTGAAAGGAAGTTGTTATGAATAAATTAGCGATAATTGGTGCACAATGGGGAGACGAAGGTAAGGGAAAGGTTGTAAATTACTTTTCCAAATTTAATGATATTATTGTAAGATCTTCAGGTGGTGCCAACGCAGGACATACTATTTATTTTAAAGACAAAAAGTACGTACATCATTTACTACCATCTATAACTTTTGACACAGATTCTAAGGGATTCTTGGCAAAAGGAATGGTAATCGAATTAGAACAAATGATTGAAGAGTTGAAGGTTTTGGAAGCTGATTTCCCAGGAATTTCCAAGAGATTTATGGTCGATGTAGAAACATTTATCGTTCTACCTTACCACAAAGAAGAAGACGGATTGTTGGAATCTATGAGAAAAAATCCTATCGGAACTACAAAAAGAGGTATAGGACCTGCTTATCAAGACAAAGCTGCTAGACAAAACGTTAGAATTATTGATTTGTTTGACGATGAATTGCTAAGAGAACGCGTTGAAGAAATAGTTTATTTGAAAAACAACATCTACGAAGGCAAAATGCACATCGATGTCGACGAAACAGTAAATTATTTGCTTGACAAGTTCGACCAATTATTAAAATTGGGCGTTACATTCACATCAGCATCTGAAATCGAAGATGAAATCAAAAACAAAAAAGTTCTTTTCGAAGGTGCACAAGGAATTATGCTTGACTTAGACTCAGGAACATATCCATACGTTACATCAAGCACAACAACTGCTTACAGCACATCAGCAGCAGATGTTACATTAACTGATGATGACACAATCATGGGAGTTGTAAAAGCATACACATCCAGAGTTGGGGAAGGAGAATTTCCAACAGAATTGTTCGATGAAGAAGCTGACAAGCTTAGAAAATTAGGAAATGAATTCGGAGCTACAACTGGAAGAAACAGACGTGTAGGTTGGATTGACCTTGCACAATTACGTTATGCAATCAAAAAGAGCAAAATCAACTCAATTGTCATGACAAAAGCAGACGTATTAAACGGCTACGACAAGGTAAAAGTATGCGTTGGATATGAAATTGATGGTATAGAACAAAAAATGCCATTCATTTCAAATGATTTCAAAAAAGCTAAGCCAATTTACAAAGAATTTGACGGTTGGGATGATGTGTTCGAAGTAAACTTCTTGAAATACATGACATTCATTGAAAAAGAATTAGACACAGAAATCTCTTACGTTTCTTATGGTCCAAAAACAGAAGAAATTATGGAAAAAAGAGATTTTATCATGAATATAAAATAAAATATTACAAATTATATCGTGGACTAGCTCCACGGTATTTTTTTGTCCAAATTCACATCAGACTCCAATCCCGGAAAATTTATAAAAAAATGTTACAAAATTTCAAAAATTTTGTTTTATGAAATTGAAAAATATCAAATAAAAACGAAATTTGCAAAACAAATGTTGGATTTTCAATGTTTTAAAACGAAAAAATAAAAATAAAAAAATTTAGGAAAAATGTTGAACATAGTTCAAAAAAGTGTTACAATATAAAACGTCAAAAGAAATGAACAGTGTTCAATAGATGAAAGGAGGTTAGTTGTGTCGTATTTGGACGAAAAGAAAAAAGATAATAAATTACAAATAATTCAGTCTGCAGTTAAGATGTTTGAGAAAAAAGGCGTTGATAAGACGACTATCAGAGATATTATGAGCAACACTGATTTGGGATTGGGAACTTTTTATTCTTATTTTAAGGATAAGGAAGATTTGAAGGAACAAATCGTCCTGAAGAAGCTTACAGATTTGGTGGTGGAAACTGAGAAGAAATGTACGCAAGAAGATCATGTTGAAAGGTTTATTAGTTTTTTGGATTATATTATTGATTATTATATTGCTAATCCTTTTGAGTTTGAACTTGTTGCGAGTAATTTGAACTGGGCGTTGTATGCTAAGGTAGAAAATGATAAGAGATTTTCTGAAACAGACACTGCTCTGAAATATATTTTGAACAAGTATTCACAGTTGTTCTCAAAAGAATATTCTGATTCACAAAAATTATATATTCTTTCTTTGACGATTGAGACTGTGATTTCGACTTGTAAGCTTGCAATCAGAAAGGATTCCATTTTATCTATTGATGAAATGAAGTCTGTTTTGGTTGAAGTTATTAAACAAATTTTAAATAGATAAGGGTGATTTTTACATGAAGAAATTTTCAGAATTTATAGCTAATCATCCTAAGTTAGTGCTTTTGGTTATGACTTTGTTGTTGATTCCATCAATAATTGGTTATAAGGCAACAAATATCAATTACGATATTTTGTCTTATTTGCCAACTGATTTGAAATCAACTCAAGGTCAAACTATTTTGGACAAAGATTTCAAAAATGCAGCTACTGGGATGTTGATTTTAAAAGGCACAGACAACGATGCCGAGAAATTAAGAGAAGAAGTGCAAAAAATCGACGGGGTTGAGGATGTTATATCCAAGACTTCAATTTTAGGGCCAACTGTTCCTAATGAATTTTTGCCAGATGATATTAGAGATGTGTTCTATGCAAAAGATAGTACTTTAATGATGGTTAAGTTTAGCGAATCGTCATCTTCAATGAGAACTATGAAGGCGATAGATCAAATCAAACAAATCGAATCCAAAGAAAAATACTTGAGTGGTATTAGTGCTCTTGTAAAAGACACAAAGGATTTGATTGACAAGGAAACTCCGATTTATGTAATGCTTGCTGTGGCACTTGGACTTGTGGTGTTGAGCTTGACGAATGAATCGACTGTAATTCCATTCGTGTTTATGTTGAATATAGGATATGCTGTTATTTATAATTTTGGGACTAATATATTCTTAGGACAAATATCCTACATTACTAAGGCGATTGCAGCGGTGTTGCAACTTGCCGTTACGATGGATTATTCGATTTTCTTGTATCATAGATATGCAGCGGAAAAGAAAAAGAGAGACACACATAAGAAGGCAATGGCAAAAGCTATTGAAGCGACATTCTCATCGTTGTTCTCATCTTCACTTACAACCTTTGCAGGATTCTTGGTTTTGATATTGATGAGATTATCGTTGGGTAAAGATATCGGTCTTGTAATGAGCAAGGGTGTATTCATCGGACTTTTATCTACTTTGGTTGTTCTTCCACCAATGCTACTTCTTACAGAAAAAGCTGTGGACAAATACAATCACAAAGTATTACTTCCAGAATTTACCAAATTACCAAACTTCGTCGTAGACAAGAGAAAAGTGTTGGCATTAGTATTTGTAGTGTTGTTCATTCCAGCAATTTACGGATCTGTAAACACAAAATTATACTACAACTTGGATAGATCATTGCCACAAGATTTGGACTCTATTGTATCTCTTAATAAAATGAAGAAAGACTACAATATGGCAAGTACTCATTTTATCGTAGTAAAAGATAATTTATCTAACACTGCTATGGATTCTATGATTGATGAGTTAGAACACATCGACGGTATCACTGCAGTTGTCGGAACGAATTCAATCACAGGTGTTACAATTCCTGCGACATTCTTGCCAGACAAACTCAGAGATAACTTCGTAAAAAACGGCTACGAAATGCTTATGGTTAATTCAGAATACCAAACAGCATCTGACGAAGTAGACAAACAAATCACACAAATGCGTGATGTAATTGCAAAACACGACAAGGAAGGATATTTGACAGGTGAAGCTGTTCTTACAGACGATTTGACAGATATTTCCGATCAAGACTTCAAGATGGTTAATATAGCATCATTAATTGCAGTATTCATAATCATCGCAATATCGTTCAAATCATTTGGAATTCCAGTTGTATTGATAGCAGCCATAGAACTTGCAATTCAAATCAACATGGCAATCCCATTCTACCTCAACCAAACAATTCCGTTTATTACATCGATAGTAATCGGCGTAATTCAATTAGGATCTACGATAGATTATTCTATATTAATGACGGACAGATTCTTGTTCGAATATCGAAAGACTAAAGATGTAAATGGTTCGTTGAAAACATCGGTAAGAGAAACATCTAAATCAATTGTTACAAGTGCCTTATCATTCATGGCAGCGACAGTTGGTGTAGGAATTTATTCAAAAATGGAAATAGTATCCACAATATGTACATTATTGGCTAGGGGAGCAATCATCAGTATGCTTGTAATCATAATATTACTTCCAGCAATATTGAGTGTTACATTCCCATTTATCAAGAAAACAACTAAAAATTTAGCGTAAAGGAGAAGACTATGAAGAAAAAAATTGAAAAAATCTTAGCCTTGTCATTAGTATCTTCAATGACATTTGCTAACCTATCATTTGCAGAACAACAAGATTTAATCAAAAAATCAGAAACAGTTTATGTAACAGTAGAAGGCAACGAAATCAAAGACAAATCAGTTTCTGTGTGGTTAAATTCAGATAAAAATATAAAAGCGAACGACAAATCTAATTTGACAAATGTAAAAGATTTGAAAACAGACAAAGAACTAAAATCTGAAAACGGATATTTGAAATTAGACGAAAACAAAAAAGACATCTACTACAAAGGTGACACTGACAAAAAACTTCCAGTGGATGTATCTGTAAAATACTTCTTAGATGGAAAAGAAATGAAAGCTTCTGAATTGGAAGGTAAGTCTGGTCATTTGAAGATTGTAATCACTTCTAAAAATAACAGATACGAAGCCAAAACAATTGACGGACAATCAAGAAATGTATATTCACCATATGTCGTTGTAGCAGCGATGACATTTGACGATGAAAAAGTAGAAAACGTCACATCAGACGATATCAAAGTTGTAAAAGATGGCAAGAACGAAATAGTAACTACAGTTATGACACCAGGTATGAAACAAAACTTAACAGGAATTGTAGAAGACAAAGAATTGGACAACTTCAAAGACGAAGTTTCAGTTGAAATGGATATTAAAGATTACAAACCAGTAGAAATCTACTCTGTAATCACTAACGAATTCTTCCAAGAAAAGAAAAATATCGATTCATTGGACAAACTTCAAAACGGTGTTAAAGAATTACAAGATAATTCACAAAAACTTGTAGATGCATCAGTTAAATTATCTGAAGGACAAGACAAACTAAACTCAGGAATTTCACAAATGCAAACAGGAGTTACAAAACTTCACTCGGGTTCACAAAAACTTGCATCATCTACACAACAAATGCAAGGTAAATTTTCAGGAATACAATCAAAAGTAGGTCCTATCCAAGGTTATGTAGCTCAAATGAATGACGGTAGCTTGAAATTGTACAACGGAATTTCTGACTACACAGCTGCTGTAGCTAAAATCAAAGAAAACACAGCTAAAATCAAAGAAGGCTCCGAAAAATTAGCCAAAGGTGCGACTGATTTGGACAATGGAGTTGGCAAATTAAAAGATGCGACTTCACAATTAAGAGCTGGAACTGAAAATATGAAAGAAATGACTGCGCAAAAAGACCAACTACTTGAAAAATCATCACAATTATCAAATGGTTTGAATGGTTTGGCAGGAAGTTATGGTCAATTAGCAGATACAGTTGAACAAATTTCAGGAAAATCTCAACAATTAAAAGATTCAAGCGCACAATTCAACGAAAAATTACAACAAGTTGCACAACTTGCAGGTGGTGCTGAGACAAGTGCAAGTGCAGAAAAAATCGCACTTGGACTTGAAAGCTCAGCAGAAGGATTGAACAATGCAATCCAACAATTACAAGCAAACAATGAAGAAGGACAACTAAACGATACAATTGCATATCTTCAAGCACAAAAAAATGTAATGTACGTTCAAGCAGAATCCATTAGAAATGCTGGTTCACAAAATGCTGGGCAACAACAATTACAAGCAGCATTGGCACAATTAGCTCAAAGTTCAAGTGCATTATCACAAGGAAACGCTGATTTATCCAATGCACTTATGAGAACATCTGCCGCTATGAATCAATCAAAAGCAAAACTTGTAGATTCTTCTAACCAATTATCTCAAGGATTGGGACAAATGGGTGGCGCATTGAATGGCGCAGACGGATTATCAACATTGAAAGATTCCATCGACAAACTTGACGATGCAACAGGTCAAATCAAAGGTGGATCACAAACATTAAAAGAAGGAACATTGCAAAACGAAAAAGCAATGGCAATGCTTTTGAATGGAATGGAAGAATTGGACAAGAATTCAAGTGCGTTAGTTGAAGGCTCATCAAAATTATCTGGTGGATTACAAGAATTCAACAAACAATCAGCTCTTTTATCTTCATTGTCACAAATCAATGAAAAAGCAATCATTCCAATGAGTAACGCAATCAATATGTTAAACGATGGACTTGGAAAATTAGATTCATCAACTGGACAATTAAAATCAGGTAGCGACAAGCTTGCTTCTGGACAAAAAGAATTCAGTTCCAAATTAAAAGAATACAAAGAAAAAGGAATTGATGAATTATCCAACAAGACAAAAGATTTGAACAAATTCAAAGATATTATTGACGCTATGAGTGATTTGGCAGTTAAAGATTCTTCATTCACAGGAACGGACAATAATTTTGAAACAAAATCAAGAATTGTTGAAAAAATAAAATAGTAATCTTTACAAAAACATTCTATTCTGATACAATCTAATGTATCGATGAAGAGAATATTAGTTCTATACGATTTTTCAGAGAGAAAGTGTAAGGTGGAAACTTTCATTTACGATAGAATGAACCTAACTCGGAGATTATGTCAAAATCATAGGGTTGTCACCTTATAACTAACAAACTAGAAGTGGTATAGCGATCCTTCGTCTTCGTGACGGAGGATCTTTTTTTAGATACATATTAAATACACCAAAGAAAGGAACATGTAAATTATGAGAATGAATAAATTTTATATGCCAACTTTAAGAGAGGATCCACAAGATGCAGAAATAGCAAGCCACAAGCTTCTATTAAGAGCTGGCATGATTAGAAAAACGGCAGCAGGATTGTACAGTTATTTGCCATTGGGATATCGAATTGTAAGAAAGGTAGAAAACATCGTTCGTGAAGAAATGGACAACTACGGTTCACAAGAAATCCACATGCCTATAACTCAACCTCGTGAAATCTGGGAAGAATCGGGAAGATGGAAGACATTTGGACCGGAAATGTTCAAGCTGCAAGACAGAAATAATCGTGAATTCTGCCTTGGACCAACAGCTGAAGAATATTTTACAGATTTAGTAAAAGGTGAAATCAAAAGCTACAAGCAACTTCCACTTAATATTTATCAAATCCAAACAAAATACCGTGATGAAAAAAGACCAAGATTTGGAATCAACCGTTCCAGAGAATTTTTGATGGAAGACTCTTACACATTTGATGTAGATGAAGAAGCGATGCGTGAAGCTTACATGAATATGTGGAGAGCGTATGAAGTTGTATTCAATAGACTTGGTTTGGAATACAAAATCGTAGCAGGAGACAGCGGTGCCATGGGTGGTAACAGTTCGCACGAATTTATCGCACTTAGTGATGTAGGTGAAGGTGTGATTTGCTACAGCGATGACAGTGATTTCGCAGCGACTGACGAAAAAGCTTATGTATATTACAAAGTTGAAGATGAAAATGTAGAAAAACTTCCATCAGAAAAAGTTCTAA
Source organism: Finegoldia sp. BIOML-A4 (assembly GCF_009679635.1). Taxonomy (NCBI): domain Bacteria; kingdom Bacillati; phylum Bacillota; class Tissierellia; order Tissierellales; family Peptoniphilaceae; genus Finegoldia; species Finegoldia sp. BIOML-A4. The sequence goes on from NZ_WKZC01000010.1 coordinate 23,817, forward strand.
CACCAAATTGCAAAACAATTGAAGAAGTAAGTGATTTCTTAAAAGTCGACCCTGCACATTGTTTGAAAGCAGTCGATTTAATGGTTGAAGGGAAACCTGTAATTGTATTTATTCCAGGAGATCGTGAACTTAACATGTCCAAACTTGTAAGTTATTTGAAATGTCCAGAACACGAAATAGAAATGATGGAAGAAAAAGACATCTTGGCTTTGAACAGTTCACCAGGATTTACTGGACCAATCGGACTAGATTCAAGAATCATAATTGACTCAAGAGTTACACAAATGAAAAACTTCGTCGTTGGAGCGAATGAAGAAAACTACCACATCAAAAATGTAAACTATGGAGATGATTTCGAAGGAGAAATCGTAGAAGATTTATTGATGGTACAAGAAGGGGATATCGATCCTGAAACAAAATCTCCATTGAAATTTAAAAGAGGAATCGAAGTTGGAAATATCTTCCAATTGGGACAAAAATATTCCAAGAGCATGAATGCAACATTCTTGGACGAAAATGGAAAAGAACAATTCTTCTGGATGGGATCATACGGAATCGGCGTAACAAGAAGTGTCAGCGCAATTGTAGAACAAAACCATGACGACAAGGGAATGATTTGGCCATTAGTTGTAGCGCCATATCACGTAATCATCACAGTTGTTAACACAAAGAATGAAGAACAAAATACACTTGCAGAAAAACTTTACGAAAAGTTACTTCTTCAAGGAGTAGAAGTTCTACTTGATGACAGAAAAGAAAGAGTAGGAGTAAAATTCAACGACCGTGACTTAATAGGAATCCCACTAAGAATAACTGTAGGAAAGAAAGCATCTGATGACATAGTAGAATTTTCTGAAAGAAAAACACTTGAAAATGTAGAAATGTCATCAACAGAAGCTTACGAAAAAGTAATGGAAATCATCAATCTTAACTTAAAATCAGTTGGTGGATTGTACAGATAATTTATAATGAGAACTACGGGCGATAAGGCTCGTAGTTTTTTTCTCGCCACTTTTTGTTTATCTACGCCAAATTGATAAATATGGCGAGATTAATCTCGCCAATATTGATTTATCTACGCCATTTATGGTATAATGGCGAGAAAGATGGTGAGAATGTATGAGAGAGTTTGATTATTCAAAATTATTAAATCTAAATATTCCTGCGAATATGTATGATTTGATATCAAAAATTTACGAATATAAAGGCAAACAGGAACTTTATGTGGCAAATTTTTCTGATGTACTTGAAAAGATGGTGGAGGTTGCGAAGATTCAGTCAACAAAATCTTCTAATGCAATCGAAGGAATTTCTACAAATGATAGTAGATTAGAAGAGTTAATGAAGAAAAAAAGTGAACCTAGAAATAGAAATGAAGAAGAAATATATGGATATAGGGAAGTGCTGGATATTATCCACGAAAATTATTCAGATATTGACTTTACGAAAAATAATATATTGACTCTTCATAGTAGGTTGTATTATTACTCTTCTGAAAGTCATAAAGGGAGTTCAAAACTATCGATAATAGCATTGTGGAAACAAATGCATTTGGAGAGAAAAAGATAAGGTTTCAGCCAGTGTCTGCATTTGAAACGGAAAATTATATCGATAAAATGATAAGTGCTTATGATGAAGCCGTAAAATTAAAAGTACCACCATTGTTATTAATTTCATCTGTGGTGCATGATTTTTTGTGCATTCACCCTTTTTATGATGGAAATGGTAGAATGTCAAGGCTTTTGACGCTTTTACTTTTATACAAAAATGGTTTCTTTGTAGGAAAATATATTTCCTTGGAAATGATAATTGAAGATACTAAGGACATGTATTATGAACAATTACAATCATCAAGCAAGAATTGGCATTCTGGAGAAAATAACGAGTTGCCATTTATAAAATATATGTTATCTGTTATTTACAAAGCGTATGTTGAGTGTGATGAGAGATTCAGACTTATCGGAGAAAAATCTTTGACATCTGCTGAGAGAGTTATGAAGATTTTCGAAAAAACGTTAAAACCATTGTCAAAATCTGATATTGTTATGCTTTGTCCAGATATTTCTCAAAGAACCATTGAAAGAGCCTTGAAAGAATTAAAAGACACACAATTAATTAAACAAATAGGTAGTGGAAGAGCAACTAAATATATTAAAGAGTGATACTAGCGAAAAATAAAAAAAGCTGTGAGACTATCTCACAGCTTATATTTTTATAATTAGCAGCAGCAAGAACCGCTGTTTCCATCACAATCACATTCATTTCCTGGGCCGTCACAACCATCGAACAAACCAAAGTGATTTGTTCTATCTCCAACGACATCGAAGTATTTTTTAAATCTAGTTTCTTCGATCATTGCGCAGCTATTTCCACACACTGCCATTGGCAAATCTTTATAGAATCTGTGGTGGTCATCTAGGTCGAAGTAGTGTTCGCTACCTAAAATACCTCCACGATAAGTTACGAATTGTCCGTATTGTTCGCATCTATCTTCTATAATTCCTGGTAATTTCACTGCTCTTACAGTTCTTGATGTGAAGTTCACATTGCCGACTAATTCTTCGATTTTTCTGTTTTCGATTGGTGCCTTTGTAATTTTAGTATATCTGAAATCTTCCCAGCCGATTTTATGCAATAATCTTCTGAAATCTTCTACATACATCGCACCGGCTAAACATTCACCACGTAATACAGGGTTTTGGTATATTTCATCAGAAACCCTTCTGTCAGCGAAAATGTCTGAGAAGTACAATTCTCCACCTTTTTTCAAAACTCTCCACACTTCTTTGAACACTTCTTCCTTGAATGGAGAAAGGTTGATAACGCAGTTACTGATTACAACATCTACAGATTCATCTTCTATTCCTATAGATTTCAAATCTTCGATGTAGCCTTTCTTAAACTCTACGTTTGATTTCTTGTAGCCAAATTTTTCAGCCATTTGGTCTTGATATTTTCTGGCAAAATCCAATTGATCATCTGTCATGTCGACGCCGATTACTTTTCCGTTTTCACCGACTAATTTAGAAGCGACATACACATCGACCCCTGTTCCACATCCCAAATCCAACACAGTACATCCTTCAAGTGCTGATGGAATTGGAGAGCCACAACCGTAAAATCTCTTCAAAAGTTCAGGATTAACCATTCCTCTTATTTTTTTGATATGAAGTGGCATACTATCCGAACAACTACAGATTTGAGTTTGCATTTTGCCTTCTTTTTCTGTAGTTATATTGCTGTAATATTCTGAAACTTGTTTTCTAATATCTTCCATAAATACCTCCTAATGTTATTCTAATATTATTATATCATTAATTGCAACCGCAACTATTTTTTGAGTTTTGCATTGGTTCGATTACTTTTGTAAAGAAAATCGCTGCAAGTCCTGCCCCGATTAGTGGAGCAAGTACATAAACTATGAATGCATCCATTGTGAATGCGATGTTTTTCCATCCAACAAAATACGCCACGATTCTTGGGCCGAAATCTCTCGCTGGATTAAGTCCTGCATCAGTCATAGGACCAATTGTACATATCAAAGCGGCAACTGTTAGACCGATAAATAATGGGAACAAATCGTCGCTTGGTCTACCAATGTTACAACCTTCAGTCATTGAGAAAATAATCATAACCAAAATGAAAACTCCTAGAGCTTCTGCGAAAGCCGCAACAGGCATACTGATTACGCCGTTTGCTGTGTTAGGGAATACTTCACACCAAATACTAGATGCAGGAGTTGCAACATCCATTGTTAAATTAGCTGCAGCTAAATTTTCTCTCACGGAATCAGCGAAAAATATCCAAAGCGCACTTGCAGCTAGAATAGCTCCAATGAATTGACCAAATATGTATACAGGGAAATTCTTCCATGAACATCTTTTTGAAATACACATTGCAAAAGTAACCGCTGGGTTGAAGTGCGCACAAGACAAGTTTCTAGTAGCGTAAATCGCAATAGCGATTGCAAGACCCCACACGATACCAACTTGGAATGGACCTGTGTGAGCTTGGAACAATGTAGCTGTGGCTACAGAGCCAATTCCCAAAAAGCACATCAAAAATGTACCGATAATCTCTCCTGTAAATCCTTGAATGAGGCTTTCTTTCGTCACGACTTCGCAGCAACAATTGTTATCTTCTGAACTCATTAGTTCACCTCCAGAAACTATTTAACGATAAACATTATCGTGATTTAATTATAAATTATAAAAGATAACTAGTCAACGAAATTGAAAAACTTTTCATTTTAAAAGTGGTTAGTGCAAAGAAAATAATATGATATTATATAAAAAAGGAATGTGATTATGAAAACTGACAAAATGATTTTAAGAAAATTTACAATAAATGATGCAGACAAAATGTATGAAAACTGGGCAAGTGACAGCAGAGTTACGAAGTTTTTGACGTGGACGCCTCACACATCAATCCACCAAACTGAAAGTATAATTAAACAATGGATAAATGATGACAAGAATGTGTACTTTGCGATTTGCAACACTAACAATGAAAACATTGGTTGTATATCTGCTAGTTTAATCAAAGAAAATCCGAAGACTTACGCTATCGGTTACTGCTTGGCATACGATTATTGGTCACAGGGAATAATGACTGAGTCTTTGAAACTCATGCTAAAATATTTATTTGAAGAAAAAACGGCTGTTAGAGTAGAAGCGACTCATGACAGGAGAAACTCTGCAAGTGGAAAAGTAATGATGAACGCAAATATGAAATACGAAGGATGTCTTAGAAAATCAGCCACAAACAACCAAGGCGTCGCAGATTTTTGTATGTATTCTATGATTGATGAAGACTATGAATGTGATTTTGTGATTCCTGAATACGATGAGATGAATTTCAGGAAAGAACTGTTGGCGGATGAAAAGACGATGAGTTTCAATGAAAAATACGGCGGATCTATTGATTTCTCAGAAGACAAATGGCAAAGTTGGTATGACAAGTGGATAAACTCTGACGACAGATTTTACTATTACATTTTGGGTCATAACAAGCCTGTCGGAGAATGTTGTATATATAAGGAAGATGATAGGTGGATTTGCAGTCTAATTGTAAAAGATGAATACAGAAACAATGGCTACGGAAAAAGAGCGTTGATGTTTTTGATTGATTTGGCAAAAAAATTAGACATAGATGAACTATACGATAATATTGGTATCAGCAATCCTTCGTTGAATTTGTTTTTGAAATGTGGATTTGAAGTTATATATACTAATGAAGAGTATTCAATTGTAAGAATCATCCTTTCTAACTTGTATTAATTTTTCGCTAGTAGTATGATGTAATATATAATTTTATTTTAGATTGAACGATAGAATGGATGATTAGATGAAGAATAAGAATTTTTACAAAAGAGCAATACAGGTGGCGTGGCCGTCGGTGTTGGAGAGCTTTTTCATAGCGCTTGCGGGAATTATCGACACTTACATGGTGTCTTCGATTGGAAGCTCTGCGGTTGCGGCTGTAGGTCTTACAACACAACCCAAATTCATAGCACTAGCGATATTCTTCTCCATAAATATCGCTACGTCAGCTTTAGTTGCCAGACGTCTTGGAGAAGAGGACAAAGAAGGAGCGAACAGAATACTTGTCACAGCGATTATCATGGGACTTGTGCTAACGGTTGTTATAAGCGCTGTGATGGTGTATTTTTCGGATAGCATTCTGAGACTTGCCGGAAGTAACTCAGACACGCATACTGATGCGCTGAATTATTTCAGAATAATCATGGGAGGAATGATTTTCTCCGTGGTGAGTATGACGATAAATGCAGCACAAAGGGGAAGTGGCAACACTAGAATTGCATTTACAACTAACTTGGTGTCAAGTATTGTCAATATATTTTTTAATTACTGCTTGATAGGTGGTAATTTTGGTTTTCCCAAAATGGAAGTTTCTGGAGCGGCACTTGCGACAGTGCTTGGAACAGTCGTAAGTAGCATTATGTGCATCAGATCGCTTTACAGAAAAGATGGTTTCGTACAAATCAAATACATTTTCAAGAAGAAAATCAAGCCAACAGTTGAAGTATTCACAAGTATCGTAAAACTTGGAACCAATTTGTTCGTAGAAAATATAGCCATGAGAATCGGATTCTTGACAACAGCGTTGATGGCAGCAGGACTTGGAACAGACACATTTGCAGCACACAACGTAGGAATGAATCTTCTAAGTATTTGTTTTTCGTTCGCAGATGGGATGCAAGTTGCAGCAGTCGTTCTAACGGGATCAAGCCTTGGCGCTGGCAAGAAAGAAAACGCCAAGATTTACGGCAAAGTCTGCCAACGAATAGGACTTATGATATCTCTTGTACTATCTTTGATATTGTTGTTATTTGGAAAAGGAATATTCCATTTGTTCTTCGACAAACTCTCCATCATAGAAACAGGAGAAATCATCGCAAGATTCATCACAGTAATAGTCCTTCTACAAATCTCACAAATCATCTACGGAGGATGTTTGAGATCAGCAGGTGATGTAAAATACACATTAATCTCTTCAATCATAAGTGTAACAATCATAAGGACAGTAGTAACATACATCCTTGTATCTGTGTTTGAAATGGGAATCGTGGGAATATGGCTAGGAATCTTCTCCGACCAATTCTCCAGATACATGTTCAATTCAATCAGATTTAGACAAGGTAAATGGGTTAACATTAAAATATAAAAAATCGTCTCGTTTTGATATGTACCATCCTTACTGGATGACCCGGTAAAGATGGCACACATCATTTTGAGACGATTTTTTTAATACTCATGTTTGAAAGCATATGCAATATATTTAACGCCAGATATTGTCAAATACATTCCAATTAAAAATACAACCGTAAAAGATGCTCTTAAAGGATTGTACAACATCATAATTCCAAGAATTAAAGTAATAATATTAATTATGATATTAAGATGGTAAAGTCCACCTGGAACAAACCTTAGATATCTTCCGAAACTAATATCGTTGATTGAATCGATAATAAACCAAATCGAGAACACATACGGAATGATCAATACAGCAGATTCGACATTAAAAAGAAGAATGAGGCCAAGTATTATATCTATTATGCTTATCCAAAAGAATAATTTTATGTTCAGTCTTGTAAAATCTTTTATCTTTTTATAAATTAAAACTCCGCCTACGCCTTTAACAATTGCAATTATTCCAAAATAAATCACCAGACTCGCTAAGCTGGCATATGGATTTTTAAAAGCTATGAATGAAACTATAATAAAACAAATACCTGTAATAAGAGAAATCCAATCAACTGATTTCTTTTCTTCTACCATACTAACACCTCCTTAAATTGTTGATATACTTTATATACCCAGATTTAAAGAATATTATTCACTAAATATTAAGAAAATTATTAACAACACTTTGTTGAAAGTTAAAACGAAAATTGTTGGATGAAAATTTGTCGCAAGTTAAAACGAAAAATGTTACCGAAAATTACTGACGACACTTCTTAGCAATAAAAACAAAAATAGTTTTAGCTAAGAATATCATTCGTAAAAAATAATCACAAATTCTAGCGAAGTGAACCGTGAAAAAATCTCACTCGTGCCAGAGCGAAGCTCGCACTTGAGATTTTAGGTTCACAAGCTTTGAATTTGTTTATTTTTGGAGACAGATATTCGTGCTAAATTATTTTTGTTTTTTGAAATGCGTTCAGCAAGAATATAACTTTTACTCCCCGCCCTTTTATTATATAATAATGAAGGAAACAAATTTTTCGTAAAAATATTGAAATTTTACAAAAAAACTTCAAAAAGGTGTTGACATTGTTGTATAGACAATGTATAATACCAGTTGTGCCTAAAGTTAGTAAGCGTAGAAGTGGAAGGTTGCTCGGGAAACGTGATTAATCTTCCGAGGTAATTTTCACCGAGAAGTCCTACACGATTAGGGCGATGGGTTAAACTTTTTAAAAAAGTTTTTTAAATTTTAGGTCACTGTACACCCGGGAGGGTGTATGAACATAACCCAGCAAGACGCTTCTTCAAAAATATAGAGGAGGTGCCTAAATGGCAAATCAAAAAATCAGAATCAGACTAAGAGCTTATGATCACGAATTAATCGATCAATCAGCTCAAAAAATCGTTGAGGCAGCTAAGAGAACTGACGTTAAAGTTTCAGGTCCTATTCCGTTGCCAACAGAAAAAGAAGTTATTACAATCTTAAGAGCTGTTCATAAGTACAAAGACTCAAGAGAACAGTTCGAACAAAGAACACATAAGAGATTAATCGATATCATTAATCCTAACGCAAAGACATTGGAAGCACTTAAAAAGCTTAACCTTCCTGCCGGCGTAGATATCGAAATTAAACTTTAATCTTAGTATGATTGTAAAGCAATCCGCTGTAAGTAAATTTTAATGTGGATATCACACTATAGGAGGTGTACTCAATGAAGAGTATTTTAGGTAAAAAAATCGGAATGACTCAAATCTTCAATGAAGATGGTAGTGTTGTTCCAGTAACTGTCATTGAAGCGGGTCCAATGGTTGTTACACAAATCAAAACTAAAGAAAAAGAAGGATATAACGCAATTCAAGTTGGTTACATCGAAAAGAAAGAAAAACATGTAAACCAACCAATGAGAGGTCATTTTGGCAAAGCAGGCGTTTCATTCAAGAAACACTTACAAGAGTTCAAAATAGGTGATGACGAACAATTCAACCTTGGGGATGAAATCAAATTAGATATTTTCCAAGACGGAGATGTTGTAGACGTTATCGGTATTTCAAAAGGTAAAGGAACTCAAGGTTCAATAGTTAGACACAACTATTCAAGAGGACCTATGGGACACGGCTCTAAATCACACAGAGTTGCAGGTGCAAGAAGTGCGGGATCTTATCCAGCAAGAGTATTCAAAGGACGTAAAGGTTCAGGAAAGATGGGCCATGACCGTGTAACTGTTCAAAACTTGAAAATTGTTAAAGTTGACAATGAAAGAAACTTACTTCTTATTAAGGGAGCTGTTCCAGGAAATAAAGGTGGAGTAGTTACTGTTAGAGAAGCTATTAAGTCAAAATAGGAAGGAGGATGAAACATGCCTAAAGTTCAAATTTTAAACCAACAAGGAGAAAATGTTGGAGAATTAGAATTAAATGAAGCCATTTTCGGCGTTGATGTTAATGAGCACGTTGTTTACGAAGTAGTTAGAAATCAACTTGCTAATAAAAGACAAGGCACACAATCTGCTAAAACTCGTAGTGAGGTAAGAGGTGGAGGAAAGAAGCCTTGGAGACAAAAAGGTACAGGTAGAGCAAGACAAGGATCTATCAGATCTCCACAATGGAGAGGTGGTGGGGTAGTATTCGCTCCAAAACCTAGAGATTACAGCTACGCTGTTCCTAAGAAAGTTAGAAGACTTGCAATCAAATCAGTATTAACTGACAAAGTTAATGACAATGAAATGATCGTTTTAGATAAATTAAGCTTAGATGCTATTAGCACTAAAAAAGCTGTTGAAGTATTAAAGAATATTAAAGCAGACAAGAAAGCTTTAGTAGTTGTTGATAAAAATGATGATACACTTTACAGATCATTTAGAAACATTGAAAATGTAGCTATTTGTGAAGCTAGATTAATCAATGTATATGATTGTTTGAAATACAACTCATTAGTTATTACAACTGATGCTGTTAAAATTCTTGAGGAGGTGTTTCAATAATGAAATCACCATATGATATTATTTTGAAACCAATTATTTCTGAAGATTCTATGGAAAAAATGGAAGAAAAGAAATATGTATTCAAAGTAGATAAAAATGCGAATAAAATAGAAATCAGAAACGCTATCGAAAAGATTTTTGATGTTAAAGTAAAATCTGTTAACACTATGAACGTTAAAGGAAAAGTTAAGAGAATGGGCGCTCACAGTGGTAAGAGATCTGATTGGAAGAAAGCTATAGTTGCATTAACAGAAGATTCAAAAGAAATTGAATTTTTCGAAGGAATGTAATTAAGGGGGTAAAAACATGGCAATAAAAAAATATAAACCGACTTCTGCCGGTGTACGTGGTATGAGTGTTTTATCATTTGATGAAATCACAAAAACTACTCCTGAAAAATCATTAACTGTTAGCTTAAACAAATCTGGCGGAAGAAACTCTTATGGTAGAGTAACTACTCGTCACAGAGGCGGCGGAGCTAAGAGAAAATATAGAATTATAGATTTTAAAAGAAACAAAGATGGTATTAAAGCTGTTGTTAAATCAATCGAATACGATCCAAACAGAACAGCAAACATCGCTTTGTTACAATACGAAGATGGTGAAAAGAGATACATCATCCAACCACAAGGTTTAAAAGTTGGAGATGTAGTTGAAAGTGGTGCGGATGTAGATATTATCCCTGGTAATGCTCTTCCATTAAGAAGCATTCCAGTTGGTACTACAGTTCACAACATTGAAATGAAAGTTGGCAAAGGAGCTCAATTAGTTAGAACAGCTGGTGCTGAAGCACAACTTATGGCTAAAGAAGGCAAATTTGCACAATTAAGATTACCATCAGGAGAATATAGATTAATTCACCTTGACTGCAGAGCTACTGTAGGACAAGTTGGAAATATCTCTCACGAATTGGTTACAATTGGTAAGGCTGGACGTAACAGACACTTAGGTAAGAGACCTTACGTAAGAGGTTCAGCAATGAACCCAGTAGATCACCCTCACGGTGGTGGTGAAGGTAGAGCACCAATCGGTAGACCAGCTCCTTCAACTCCATGGGGTAAACCAGCACTTGGACTTAAGACTCGTAAGAAAAACAAAAAGTCTAATAAGTACATTGTAAGAAGAAGAAAGAAATAACGGAGGGATAGAATGAGTAGATCACTTAAAAAAGGACCTTTCTGCGATGAACACTTAATGAAGAAAGTGGAAGAACTTAACAAAAACGATGAAAAGAAGATTATTAAAACTTGGTCTCGTCGTTCTACAATATTCCCTAACTTCGTAGGTCACACAATTGCAGTTCACGATGGAAGAAAGCATGTACCTGTTTATATTACTGACGATATGGTTGGTCATAAATTAGGAGAATTTGTTCCTACAAGAACATACAAAGGTCACATTAAAAACGAAAAAACGAGTAAGGTTCGTAATTAATATAAGGAGGTATGACAATGCAAGCTAAAGCTATAGCGAAATATGTACGTATTTCTCCTCTAAAAGTTAACTTTATATGCAAAGAAATTAGAGGTAAACAAGTTGATGAAGCCCTTGCTATATTGAAATTCACTCCTAAAAAAGGTGCTAGAATTTTAGAAAAAGTGCTAAATTCAGCAATTGCAAACGCAGAACACAATTTTGGATTAAACAGAGAAGATCTTTTTGTATCACAAGCATACGCTAATAATGCTCCAGTAATGAAAAGATGGAGACCAAAAGCTAAAGGAATGGCTTATCCAATCCTTAAAAGATCAAGTCATGTTGGCGTAGTTGTAGAAGAAAGAGAATTATAAGGAGGAGTCTGATGGGTCAAAAAGTTAATCCTAAAGGATTAAGAGTTGGTGTTATCAAAGACTGGGATTCAAGATGGTTTGCAGATAAAAAAGATTTTAGTGATTATTTAGTAGAAGATCACAAAATTCGTGAACTAATCAAGAAAGAATCTTTCAGCGCTGGTATTAGCAGTATAGCCATCGAAAGAGCATCAAACAAAATTAAAGTAACTATCAACACAGCTAAACCTGGTATGGTTATTGGCCGTCAAGGTGCTGGCGTTGAAGAATTAAAAAATAAATTAGAAAAATTAACAGGTAAGAAATTAATCATAAATGTAGAAGAAATTAAGTTCCAAGACTTAGATGCACAATTAGTTGCAGAAAACATCGCAAGTCAATTAGAAAGACGTATTTCTTTCAGACGTGCAATGAAACAAACAATGCAAAGAAGCATGAGGGCAGGAGCTTTGGGTATTAAGACTATGGTTTCTGGTAGACTTGGTGGGGCTGATATGGCAAGAAGCGAAGGATACAGCGAAGGAACTATTCCTCTTCAAACTCTAAGAGCTGCAATCGACTATGGATTTGCAGAAGCAGACACAACTTATGGTAAGCTTGGTGTTAAAGTTTGGTTATACAAAGGTGAAATGTTACCTGGTATGACAGAAGAAGATTTACCTGTTTACAAAAACAAAAAGAACGACAAAAACAGAAAAAGAAGAAACAATAACAGAAAAGGTAAATCCCAAGCAGCTAAAAACTAATTCGAGAGGAGGAAATATTCTATGTTAATGCCTAAAAGAGTAAAATACCGTAGAGTTCACAGAGGCAGAATGAAAGGTAAAGCATTAAAAGGCAATACTTTAACTTACGGTGATTATGGTATACAAGCGTTAGGTTCTTGTTGGTTAACAGCTAATCAAATAGAAGCAGCACGTCGTGCTATGACAAGATATATAAAAAGAGGCGGTAACATCTGGATTAAAGTTTTCCCAGATAAGCCAGTGTCAAAGAAGCCTATCGGTATTCGTATGGGTTCAGGTAAAGGAGCTCCAGAATATTGGGTAGCAGTAATTAAACCAGGTAGAGTATTATTTGAAATGGCAGGTGTTCCTGAAGAAGTAGCACGTGAAGCTATGAGACTTGCTCAACACAAACTACCTATCAAAACTAAATTTATAGCTCGTGAAGAGTTCGGAGAAAAGGACGGTGAAGCTGATGAAAACTAAAGAAATTCGTAATCTATCAGATCAAGATTTACAAAAACAATTAGAACAATCTAAAAGTGAATTGTTTAATCTACGTTTTCAATTAGCTACTGGGCAATTAGAAAACCCTATGATGATAGGACTTGTAAAAAAAGATATAGCTCGCATTAAGACTATTATTAGAGAACGTGAGCTAAACATTGGTAAGGAGGCTTAACAATTATGGAAAGAAATATGAGAAAAACCATAGTTGGTATAGTTGTTTCAGATAAAATGGATAAGTCAATTGTTGTAGAAGTTAAGACACTTGTCAAAGATCCTAAATACGGTAAACAATTAAGAAAAACAACTAAATTTAAAGCACACGATGAAGAAAACATTGCTGGTATCGGCGATAAAGTTAAAATAATGGAAACAAGACCTCTTTCTAAGACAAAGAACTGGAGACTTGTAGAAGTTATAGAAAAAGCTAAGTAATTCTTATTACGAAAGGAGAATTTTATGATTCAACAAGAAAGTCGTTTGAGAGTTGCAGATAACTCTGGTGCAAAAGAACTACTAGTAATAAGAGTTTTAGGTGGTACTAAAAGAAAGTACGCAGCTATCGGAGACATCGTAGTTTGCTCAGTTAAATCTGCACAACCGGGCGGTATGGTTAAAAAAGGTGATGTAGTAAAAGCTGTTATCGTAAGAACAACTAAACCATTGGGAAGAGCTGATGGAAGTTACATCAGATTTGACGATAACGCAGCTGTAATTATAAAAGATGATAAAAATCCAGTGGGAACAAGAATTTTTGGTTCAGTAACTCGTGAATTGAGAGCCAATAACTTCATGAAAATAATCTCATTGGCACCTGAAGTATTATAATTGGAGGTGTAAAGAGATATGAAGATTAAAAATGGAGATACTGTAATAGTTATTTCTGGTAAGGACAAAGGAAAGACTGGAAATGTTATTGAAGTATTAGCCAAACAAAATAAAGTGGTAGTAGAAGGAGTTAACATAGTTACTAAACACCAAAAAGCTAACGGACGTGGTGTTGAAAGTGGACTAATCAAAAAGGAAGCTCCTATTGATGTTTCAAACGTAATGTATTATGATGCTAAAAACAAGAAAGGCACAAGATTAGGTTACAAGTTTGAAGACGGTAAGAAAGTTAGATTTATGAAGTCTAACAACGAAACTATTAAGTAACATAAGGAGGGTATAAACTTGACTTCCAGATTAAAAGAAAAATATACAAATGAAGTTGTTCCTTTCTTGGTTGAACGTTTCAAATATGAAAACATCATGCAAGTTCCAAGATTGGAAAAAATCGTGCTTAACATGGGTTTAGGTTCTTCAAAAGAAAATCCTAAAGCTATCGAAAGCGCAGTTAAAGAATTAGAAACAATTACAGGACAACACCCAATTGTAACAAAAGCAAGAAAATCTATCGCTAACTTCAAACTTAGAGAAGGAATGAATGTTGGTGTTAAAGTTACATTACGTGGTGAAAAAATGTATGATTTCTTAGATAAATTTATGAACATTTCTCTTCCACGTGTAAGAGACTTTAGAGGTATTTCTTCTAAATCATTCGATGGTAGAGGAAACTATGCTGTAGGTATCAAAGAACAATTAATATTCCCTGAAATTGAATACGATATGGTAGATCAAATTAGAGGTATGGATATTGTGGTCGTTACTACTGCAAACACTGACGAAGAAGCTAAGGAATTATTAGACAAAATGGGAATGCCATTTAAGAAATAAGGAGGAGTTTTAGTGGCTAAAAAATCAATGATCGCAAAACAAAAAAGACCTGCAAAGTTTAGCACAAGAGAATATAACAGATGCAAAATTTGTGGTAGACCTCACGGATATTTAAAGAAATATGGCATCTGCCGTATATGCTTTAGAGAATTGGCTTATAAAGGCGAAATCCCTGGCGTAAGAAAAGCAAGCTGGTAAGAAAGGAAGGAGGAAGCTTTTATGATGACTGATCCTATAGCAGATATGCTAACAAGAATAAGAAACGCAGTTAATGCGAAACATAAAGTTGTTGAAGTTCCTGCATCTAATATCAAAAAATCAATAGCACAAATTTTATTAGATGAAGGATTTATCGATGGTTTCAATGTTACTGATGATGGTAAACAAGGAATCATTACAATAGATTTAAAATATGGTCCTAACGAAGAAAAAGTAATTTCAGGTATCAAGAGAATATCTAAACCTGGACTTCGTGTCTATGCCAGAGCAAATGAAGTTCCTAAGGTTTTAGGCGGACTTGGTATTGCTATTGTCTCTACATCAAAAGGCCTTGTAACTGATAAAGTTGCTAGAAAAGAAGGTATTGGTGGAGAAGTAATTTGTTACGTATGGTAACACAAACATTATAAGGAGGTTTGACCATGTCAAGAATTGGATTAAAACCAATTGAAATTCCTAATGGCGTTGAAGTAAAAATAACTGAAGACAATTTGTGTACTGTAAAGGGACCAAAAGGTGAATTAGTTCAACAAATGCCAAAGGAAATGATTATCAAAATAGAAGATAATACAATCACAGTTTCAAGACCTTCAGACATTAAAAGACACAAATCACTTCATGGTTTAACAAGAACTCTTGTTTTTAACATGATTGAAGGTGTTACTGAAGGATATAAGAAAACTTTAATTATAGAAGGTACTGGTTACAGAGCAGCAAAACAAGGTAAAAAATTAGTGTTAAACTTGGGATATTCACACACAATTGAAAAAGAAGATCCAGAAGGAATCACAGTTGAAGTACCAGAACAACACACAATAATTGTAAGTGGTAACGACAAACAACAAGTTGGTAACTACTCTGCAAAAATCAGAGACCTAAGAGGACCTGAACCATACAAAGGTAAAGGTATCAGATATGAAAATGAACATATTAGACGTAAAGTCGGTAAAACAGGTAAGTAAGAAAGGAGTAAGGTATGTTTAAGAAAATTGATAAAAACGCAAATAGAGTTAAAAGACATTTACGTATTCGTAAGAACCTTACAGGAACTTCTGAAAAACCAAGATTATGCGTATTCAAGTCTAATACTAACATCTATGCACAATTAATCGATGATGTTAACCACAACACATTAGTAGCTGCATCAACATTAGATAAAGATTACAAAGGCGAATCAAAATCTAACATGGAAGCTGCAAAACTTGTTGGTGAATTAATCGGTAAGAAAGCTATCGACAAAGGCATTGAACAATGCGTATTTGACAGATCTGGATATTTATATCACGGAAAAGTTAAAGAATTAGCTGAAGGTGCTAGAAGCGCCGGACTTAAATTTTAGTGCAAGGGAGGTATTTAGTATTGGAACTTTTAAATAAAGAAATAGAAGGTTTAGAATTAGAAGAAAGAGTTGTAAATATTAACCGTGTAGCTAAGGTTGTTAAGGGTGGTAGAAACTTTAGATTCGCAGCCCTTGTAGTAGTTGGAGATAAAAACGGACACGTTGGTGTTGGTATTGGTAAAGCACAAGAAGTACCAGAAGCTATCAGAAAAGCAAGCCAAGACGCTAAAAAACACATCTTCACAGTTCCTATCGTAAACACAACTATTCCTCACCAAGTAACAGGAATATTTGGTGCTGGTAGAGTATTATTGAAACCAGCTGGAGAAGGTACTGGAGTTATCGCCGGCGGCCCTGTTCGTGCGGTATGTGAATTAGCAGGTATCAAAGACGTTCGTTCTAAATCATTGGGAACATCAAACCCTCAAAACATTGTTAATGCAACTGTAGAAGGACTTAAATCACTTAAGACAGCTGAACAAGTAGCTAAATTAAGAGGAAAGTCTGTAGAAGAAATTTTAAAATAAGGAGGGCTTTTAAGTGAGTAAATTAAAGATCACTCTTAAAAAGAGCAAAATCGGTAGAATTGAAAAACACATTAGAACTTGTGAAGCCCTTGGACTTCATAAAATCGGACAATCAGTAATCAAAGAAGACAATGATGCAATTCGTGGAATGATTAGACACATTGCATTCATGGTTGACGTAGAAGAAGTTAAGTAGGAGGTGTTATAGTGAAATTACACAACTTAAGACCTGCTAAAGGTGGAGAAGTAAAAGCAAGAAAAAGAGTTGGTAGAGGTTACGGTTCAGGATTAGGACACAATGCTGGACGTGGTAGAGACGGACAAAACTCAAGATCAGGCGGAGGCGTAAGACCAGGATTTGAAGGGGGTCAAATGCCTTTATTCAGAAGACTTCCTAAGAGAGGCTTCAAAAACCACTTCGCAAAACAATACGCTGAAATCAACATCAGAGACTTAAATTGTTTTGAAGATGGAGATGAAATAACACCAGAAATCCTAGCAAACGCAGGATTCTTTAAGCCAGTTAAGGCAAAAGACGGCGTTAAGATTTTAGGTGACGGAGAATTAACTAAGAAATTAACTATAAAAGCTAATAAATTTACTAAATCAGCTGAAGAAAAAATTACAAAAGCCGGAGGAAAGGTAGAGGTGATTTAAGATGCTTAAAACCTTAAAAGACGCATGGAAGGTTTTAGACATTCGTAAAAGAATCGGCTTTACTCTACTAATGGTTGTAGTTTTTAGATTAGGTAATGCAATACCGGTTCCTTTTATGGATAAGGCCATTATCAAACAAATAATGAGCGGTCAAGAAGGCGGAATAGTTTCTTTATTGAACCTATTAAGTGGGGGATCATTGAGACAAATGAGCATATTCGCTCTTTCGATATACCCTTACATTACCGCTTCAATCATTCTTCAACTTTTAACAGTAGCATTTCCTAGATTGGGAGAGCTTACTCGTGAAGGTGAAGAAGGAAAGAAGAGAATGGGTAAATACACTAAAATCTGTAGTATAATTTTGGCATTCATTCAAGGATATGCTACAGTTAATGGTTTATTTAACAGAGCAATCGTAGACAAAAGCTTTTTAACAGGATTTGTTATACTAATAAGCTTGGTAGCAGGATCAATGTTTCTAGTATGGCTAGGAGAAATGATTACTGAAAGAGGTATCGGTAACGGAATTTCAATCTTGATTTTCTTAGGTATCATTTCAAATATGCCAAGACAAATCGGTACAATGATTTATCAATCTAGACAAGGAATGTTATCTTGGTGGAAAATATTACTTTTTGTACTAATAGCGATTATAATATTAGTAGTAGTGGTATTAATTAACCAAGGTGAAAGAAGAATTCCTGTACAATACGCTAAAAGAGTAGTAGGAAGAAAAATGTATGGTGGTCAATCAACTCATATTCCAATCAAAGTTAATATGGGTGGTGTAATGCCAGTAATCTTTGCATCAGCAATATTACAATTACCACAAACAATAGCATTATTATTCGGCAAAGACATGCCAGGATGGTTAGCCCACATATTCACAGTACAAACAACATCAGGGTTAGTAATCTTCTCAATAGTAAACATGTTATTGATTATAATATTCGCATTCTTCTACTCAGCAATTCAGTTTAATACTGTTGAATACGCTAAAAACTTGCAACAATATGGCGGATTCATTATGGGAATTAGACCTGGTAAACCAACAGGTATGTATCTAAAGAAAATTTCTGATAGAGTAACATTTATAGGCGCAATCATATTAGCGTTAGTAGCATCAGCACCAATGCTAATATCAAAAGCTATAGGAATACAAATCCTATTCGGTGGTACATCAATCATCATCGTAGTAGGGGTAGTATTAGATACTGTAAAACAAATGGAAAGTATGCTAACTATGAAACACTATAAAGGATTTTTGAAATAAGGAGTTTATAATGAGATTAATATTATTAGGACCTCCGGGAGCAGGTAAAGGAACTCAAGCTAAAAGAGTAATTGAAGAATTTGATATTCCTCATATTTCAACAGGAGATATTTTCAGAAAAAATATCAAAGAAAAGACAGAACTAGGTCAAAAAGTTGAAGGCTTACTTGCAGAAGGAAAACTTGTACCTGATGAATTAACAATAGAAATAGTTTGGGACAGATTAGATCAAGAAGATTGCAAAAATGGCTTCTTACTTGACGGATTCCCAAGAACAATCCCTCAAGCCGAAGCTCTTGATGAAGGACTAGCTAAAAGAGGATTGAAACTAGACCGCGTATTAAACATAGACGTTGACAAAGATTCTCTTGTAAAAAGACTTTCAGGAAGACGTGTATGTCCAAACTGTGGTGCAAGCTATCACATTGACAACAACCCTCCAAAAGTTGAAGGAATTTGTGATGTATGCCAAACTCCAGTAATCCAAAGAGAAGATGACAAAGAACAAACTGTATTAGACAGAATCAAAGTTTACGATTCACAAACTAAACCTTTAGTAGACTTCTACAACAAACAAGATTTAGTATTCACAGTTGACGGAACTCTTCCAATAGATGAAATCACTAATAAGTTAGTAACAGAATTAAAAAAAGGTTAGAATTAATGAGCCAATACAACAAACTTGAAACAGGACAAGTTGTTTTAAGTACTTGTGGTCGTGATGTGGGCAAACTACAAATGGTTTTGGAAATTCTTGACGATTCTTATGTATTGGTAGTAGATGGAAAACAACGTAAAATCGAAAAACCAAAGAAAAAGAAGATAAAACATCTTCAAAAATACAACAAAAAGTTGCAATTAGAGAATTTAACAGATAAGAAACTAAGATATATGTTAAACAATTTAAAAAAGGAGGATCAAGACAAGGATGTCCAAAGAAGTTATTGAATTAGAAGGAACAGTAGTAGATGCTCTTCCTAATACGGTATTTAAGGTAGAACTTCAAAATGGCCATGTAATAACAGCTCATATTTCAGGCAAATTAAGAATGAATTATATAAGAATTCTTCCAGGAGACAAAGTAACGGTTGAACTATCACCATACGATTTGGATCGTGGAAGAATAACATGGAGAAAGAAATAAACGGAGGTTAAGCAATGAAAGTAAGACCATCAGTTAAAAAAATGTGCGAAAAGTGCAAGATTATAAAAAGAAAAGGTCGTGTTATGGTTATTTGCGATAACCCTAAACACAAACAAAGACAAGGTTAGTAGGAGGTATAAATGGCAAGAATTCAAGGTGTCGACTTACCAAATGACAAACGTGTAGAAATTGGACTAACTGCAATTTATGGAATAGGTAGACAATCATCAAATAAAATCTTAGCTAAATTAGGAATCAATCCTGACACAAGAGTAAAAGATTTAACAGAATCTGAATTATCTGATATCAGAAATGAATTAGACAACTATCTTACTGAAGGGGATTTACGTCGTGATGTAGCAATGAACATCAAAAGATTAAAAGAAATCAACTGCTACAGAGGATCAAGACACAAAAAAGGCCTTCCAGTAAGAGGACAACATACAAAGAACAACGCAAGAACTCGTAAGGGTCCTAGAAAACAAGCATAGAGAGGGGGAAATTAATTGGCACTAAAAACTAAAGGCGCAAAACGTAACGTTCGCGGTAAAAAAAGAGTAAAAAAGAATATTGAAAAAGGTCAAGCACACATTTCTTCTACATTCAACAACACTATGGTATGTTTAACTGACCTTAACGGTAACGTATTAAGCTGGGCTTCTGCTGGACAATTAGGATTCAGAGGATCTAGAAAATCAACTCCATACGCTGCACAACAAGCTGCTGAAGAAGCTGCTAAAAAAGCAATGGAACACGGATTAAAAACTGTTGAAGTTTATGTAAAAGGACCAGGTTCAGGAAGAGAATCTGCAATTAGAAGTTTGCAAGCTTCTGGACTTGAAGTTAGCTCTATTAAAGATGTAACTCCAATCCCTCACAACGGTTGTAGACCACCAAAGAAGAGAAGAGTATAACACATAGGCTTAATTCAGGATTTCCTGATGGGACTTGTCGAAGGAGGCTGTATTTATGACTGAACAATTAGATACTAAAATAAAAATCGTTGAATTAGATGAACAAAATAATTACGGTAAATTTGTCATAATGCCACTGGAAAGGGGATATGGAACTACTCTAGGAAACTCTCTCAGAAGAGTTTTATTATCATCATTACCAGGAGCTGCTATATCAAAGATAAATATCCAAGGTGTAGCTCATGAAATGTCTACGATTAAAGGTGTCAAAGAAGACGTACCTGAAATAATTTTGAATTTAAAAGGTATCGCTGTAAAGAAATACAATGAAGAACCTATATCATTAAATGTAGACATAAAAGGTCCATGTGTTCTAACAGCTAAGGATATTTTAGTTGATACTGATTTGGAAGTTAAAAACCCAGATCACTACATTGCAACACTAAATGAAGACGCTTCATTAGAAATGCAAATCACAGTTATCAACGGAAAAGGCTACAAAATATCTGAATTTAACAAAACAGATGAAGATATTATAGGAGATATCGCCATTGACTCACTGTTTAGCCCTGTGAAAAAGGTTAATTTCACAGTAGATAATGCCAGAGTTGGCCAAGTAATTGATTACGATAAGCTTACGATAGAAGTGTGGACTAATGGAACAATTAGACCACAAGATGCCTTAAGTGAAGGAAGCAACATCCTAATCAATTGCCTGGAATTATTCAGTGAATTACCTAACTACGAGTGTAATACAAACAGTGACGACGAAGACAATCAAAAAGATAAAGAAACTCAAATGGGCATCAATATCGAAGAATTAGATTTCTCATTAAGATCATTCAACTGTTTGAAAAGAGCTAATATCAATACTGTAGGAGATATCGTATCTCATACAAAAGCAGAAATGATGAAGATAAAGAACTTTGGTAAAAAATCCTTAGACGAAGTTGAAGAAAAACTTCAAGAAATGGGCCTTGCATTTAAAGAAGAAATAAAAGACGAATAAAGGAGGATAGACATTGGCTAACTTAAGAAAATTAGGTAGAAGAACTGATCACAGAACAGCAATGTTAAGAAACCTAGTTCAATCATTGTTCGAAAATGGAAAAATCGAAACAACAGTTACTCGTGCAAAAGAAGTTAGAAGAGAAGCTGAAAAGATGATTACACTTGGTAAAAAAGGTGATTTGAGCTCTAGAAGAGAAGCTCTTAAATATATATACAAAAAAGACGTTGTAAACACATTGTTTGAAGAAATCGCACCAGTTTATGCTGACAGACAAGGTGGATACACTAGAATCTTAAAATTAGGACCTCGTAGAGGAGACGGTTCTGAAATGTGTATACTTGAATTAGTAGATTACACAAAAAAAGAATCCTCAGAAGAAAAAGAAACAGTGAAAGCTGACAAATAGAAAATAACTAAGCATTTGCTTAGTTATTTTTTTTATGGTATGACGGGCATATTCTAATGCTGGGGTGAAAATTCCTACAGAGCGTAGTTACCGACGAATCTAATAGTGACTTGCAAGTTTTAGATGGTGACATCTAGGAGAGAAGAACGGGTAGCGAAATCGTGGCTTGACGAACAGAAACAGAATATAAGGCGTAACAGGTGGGCAAGCTAGCTTAAAGATGGCAAAGGCCCAAAAGGTAACCGTAACCCCAAGGCGTAAATTCTGCAAGTAAACGATAAAAGTATCAGAACTTATCCCGTGAGGTCTCACTATACTTATGGTTTAAAATTTACTTTAGTTTAATCATTGTTTAACATATAAATGAAACTTGAGTGTTACTATAATATAAAAGTATTGTGGAGGCGTATAATGAAAAATTTAAAAGCGTTATTTAGCAAAGTACTAGTATTTTTTATGTTGATTAGTATCATTAGTCAGATTACTATAGTTAAGGCCGCTGCAAAGACTTTGCCTTCAGGACTAAATTATAGTGAATTACCTAGGAAAATAGAAGATTATGTTAATAAACATAGCGACACAACTTGTGGAATGAATGTTATTGTTTATGATAGTGATGAAACAATTTATGAAAATTCATTGGGTTATGTGGATAAAGAAGCCAAATTAAAATCAGAGTTGGATTCTGTGTATGAATGGGGTTCAATATCCAAACTGTTTATATGGGTAAGTGTTATGCAGCTTTATGAACAGGATAAAATCGATTTAACTGAAGATATAAAAAATTATTTACCTGATGATTTTCTTAAGAACTTGAGTTTTGAGAAACCTATAACTATGCTAGATCTTATGAATCATAAAGCAGGTTTTCAAGATACATATTTTATACAAACGCCAAATGCCTCTGATATAAAAAGTCTTGAAGAAGCGCTTCAAACAAGACAGCCAAAGCAAGTATATGAACCAGGAGAACATACTGCCTATTCAAACTGGTCAGCTGCACTTGCAGCTTATATAGTTCAAAGAATTTCTGGAATGGATTATGTGGACTATGTTCATAAGAATATTTTTGAACCACTAAACATGAAACATAGTTCTATAAGTCCAATATATGCGGACAATGATTGGGTAAGAAGTGAAAGGCTTAAGTTAAAGTGCTATGACACTGAGGGTGAGATTATCGATGGTGTAGGTATGTACTATATTCATCTTTATCCTGCAGGAAGTGCAGCTGGAACTATAAATGATTTAAAAACTTTTGCTCAAGCAATTATGCCTAATGAAAAGAACCCATCACCACTATTTAAAAAGCAAAGCACCCTAGAAGAAATTTATAAAGCCACAAGTTTTTATGGATCCACCAAAATTCCGAAGAACTATCATGGCTTCTTCGCAAGTGAATATGGGGTTGAAACCATTGGACATGGTGGAAACACTTTTGGATGTTCGTCAATGTTACAATTCGATCCCAAAAGTGGAGTTGGAATGGTAGTAATGACTAATCAAGCTCATGAAACTATTTATAACTATGAGATGTATGAACTTATTTATGGAAAATTCACGGATTCTAAGCTTGCTCAAATCAAAAGGAAAGTACCAAAAGGACTCATTCTAAATACCCGTGGAATACTCAAAGGGCCACTTTCATTTATGGGGGCTATGGGTGTGAGTTCCTACAGTGAAGAAGATTTAGAGAATTGGTGGTATGAGGAAGATGGTGTTGTTGAGACTCAGTTTTCAGACTTTATTACATCTACACCAAAGGCTATAACTAATGTTCTGTGCATGTTATTTTTTATAATTGCAGGAATCTATGGAATAGTTAAACTAGTTGTTGGTGGTTTTATTATTGATTTTCTCAAAAACAAGAAAGAAGGATTAAAAACAAAACCGCTTCGTAAGTATTCCTATATCTTATGTGGTCTGATGGGGATAACGTTAATTAATTTAGTGGTAATTTTTATGCGCCTTAATAAGGGATATAGAACTGGCGATATTGGTAGCGTAGAATCCTATATAATTCAAAGTGTGGTATTTACTGTCTTAATGATACTTATGGCAATTTCCATTTTTGTGGGAATGAAAAAATATAATGAGGAATCTACAAAAAAAGAAAAACATAAGTTTTTTATTACAAGTCTTTTTGCTATAACGCAATGCTTAGTGATTTTAAGTTTTGAAATGTATAAGTTTTGGGGATTCTAAAACATCATCAAAAGGAAAATAGTCTAAAAACATCTACATTTGTAGGTGTTTTTTTATGCCCAATTGCAAAAGAAAAATCATAGGATTATAATAAAATTAAGAATAATTTGTTAGTTAATAATGAATAATTCAAAAATTTATTGGGAGGAACCTATGAACAAAAAAATAGTAGCTGCACTAACTTTATCAGCGTTGTTATTATCAACAAACTCATTCGCATCAAATGAAACACAAAAGTTAGATGCAGTCGAAAAACTTGGTCTAAAAATCGATCAATCCATCGATAAGACCAACCTAGCTGATGAAATCAAATTACAAAATGGAATAACATTGAAATTTGACAAAGAAGGAAAACTTGTAGGAATTGATGCGCTTTCTAGTACAGAAAAGCTGTTCTCAGGAAAATCAGACGACAAATTCGAAGATTACTTAAACAGCACAATATCTAAGCTTCAAAAAGACGGCTACATTCCTAAAGAATACAAACTAGTCAACAGACAAGACATACTTGATAACGGATACAAAGTTGTATTTGAAAAAGAAAATTCTTTTAATGTCAAAAATCCGTACAACATAATAACAGTATCATTTGACAAGAAAACCAATGAATTTAAAAATTTCAACAAAATCGGAGACTTTGAAGTTACAAAAAAACCTACAATAAAGATTGAGGATGCAAAGAAAGTTGCGATAGAAAAATTAAAAGGTATCAAAGATTTTGATGAAACAAAAGTAAAATCAGAAACCTCAGTAATCAACATAGACAACTTGCCAACAAAGTTTACAAAAAACAAAGGTCTAGTAGTTGCATATGTATTTGAATACGAAGGAACAAAAGTATACGTAGATGCTAATACAAAAGAATTGTTGGGAGCTGATAAGCTCAAATCAAACGCCAACACACAAAGCAAAAAACAATACCTAGTATCCAGAATTTATGGCAAAGACAGAATCGACACATCAATACAAATAGCTAAAAGCTACATCAAAACATCAGAATTTGCTATCCTTGCAAATCAAAACAACTTCCCAGATTCACTAAGTGCAACAGTTCTATCTAAAAAATACAACGCACCAATCTTATTGACTGATGCGATAAAAGCTGACAAAAGTTTAATCCAAGAAATCAAAAGATTACAAACAAAATACTTTGTAAAAATCGGCGGCGAAAAATCCATCAGCAACGAAGTAGCAATACAATTATTACCAGAAAAAAGCAAAGTAAAATCATACAAAGGCGCTGACAGATACGCTACAAATGCCGAAATCATTAAAGAATTTAATGACGTAGACACTTGTATCATAGCAAGTGGTGAAAATTTTGCAGACTCTTTAAGTATTGGCGCATTTGCAACAAAAAACGGATATCCAATCGTATTAGTACAAAAAGATAAAATCAACGACGTAACAAAACAATCATTAAAAGATTCTAAAATCAAAAAATGCTACATCGTCGGTGGAGAAAACTCCGTATCCAAATCATTAGAAAAAGAACTACCACAAGTAATCGAAAGAATAGCTGGCAATGACAGATACGAAACATCACTTAAAATAGCTGACAAATTCTACAAAGATGCACAAGGAGCATACCTTGCAAGTGGAGAAGTATTCGCAGATAGCTTGGCAATAAACCCAATCGCTGCAAGATTTGATGTACCATTGATTCTTACACCAAAAGATAAACTACCACAAAAAACACAAGAATACCTTGACAACTCCAAAATCGTTCAAATAGCTATAATAGGTGGAGAAAAGACAGTATCCAAACAAATTCAACAAGAATTAGCCAAAACCAACCCAAACGTTGCAACATCTGTTAAGTTCACATACACAAAAGACGGCAAAAAAGTTACAAGAGAACTTACTAACGCAGAAGCTAACGAATTAGCAAAATTAATGAACGAACACGAAAAATATGTTACAGGTGAAAGATTAAAAAGCATATTTGACAACTACTTTACATTAGTATCAGCTAATGGAAAAACAAAAGTAGCAGTATCAGTAAATATTGAAAAAGATGAGGTTGTAATAGACGATGCAATCCTTGAAAAAGGTGCTACACTTAACAAAGACAACGACCTTGCAAAACAATACATTAAATTCATCGAAAATTTACAACAAAATTAACACAAAAATTGTTGAAAAACAAACCCGTAGATGATATAATAGCGTTGGCTTAAAAAATTATCGCGGCAAATAATTTTTTAATGGAGATGAATATTAATGGCAAGAATGATGGGACCTAGATTTAAACAATCTAGAAGATTAGGTCT
Organism: Finegoldia sp. BIOML-A4; assembly: GCF_009679635.1. Lineage (NCBI taxonomy): Bacteria > Bacillati > Bacillota > Tissierellia > Tissierellales > Peptoniphilaceae > Finegoldia > Finegoldia sp. BIOML-A4. Next base: position 50,218 of record NZ_WKZC01000010.1, read on the forward strand.
AAACGTATGCGGTCACCCAAAAGCTAACAAAAGAATGGGTAAAGGACTTGGAAGAAACGACAAGAAGTTAACTGAATATGGTATGCAACTTCTTGAAAAACAAAGATTAAGAGCATATTACGGAGTAAACGAAAAACAAATGCACAAATACTTCGAAAAAGCCCTTAACAACAAAGAAGGTCTTACAACAGGGGATGTAATGGTAAGACAATTAGAAACTAGATTAGACAACCTAGTACTAAGAGCTTCATTTGCATCATCAATCAGACAAGCAAGACAAATGGTATCTCACGGTTTAATCAGAGTAAACGGTAAAAAAGTAGATATCCCTTCTTACCAAGTAGCTGAAGGATCTGTAATCGAATTGAAAGAAAAATCAAGATCAAATGAATTGTTCAAAGAAAACTACGAAACAAACTTTGCACAATCATTACCTTACATTGACAAGGAAGAAAACTTCAAAGTAACATTGACAAGACTTCCTGAAAGACAAGAAATTCCAATCGAAATTACAGACTCATTAGTAGTTGAGTTGTACTCAAGATAATCAAAAGGCGAGTAATTATACTCGCTTTTTTTATTTGCAAACATTGATATATACTCAAATTAAAAGTACAATAATATTAATCATAAAAGAAAAGGAAAAACAAATGAAAAAACGAGTACTCATAACCACAATACTATTCTTATTCCTAGTGTATTTTAGTGCAACAACATTCTTCACATTTTACGCACTACCCAACACATACGTCAATGGTTACAACATGAGCTATGTCGAAAAATCCAAAATAGTTGACAGAAATGCAGACATCAGAACACTCACAATCAATGCTACTGATAACCGTAAACTTGTAATAGATGCAAAAGAAGTGGATTTCAACCTAAAAATACCAGAAGATTTCAAAATCGAACAAAACCCATTCTCATGGCCGTTGTCGTTTTTTGACACCAAAAAATACAACATCAATTTCGATTACACAATTGACGAAGACAAACTAAACAAAAAAATCTACCAAGCACAGCTCAATAAGAACGCCAAAAAATCGTACAACGCCTACATCAGTTACTTGGATGACGAATACACAATAATACCAGAAGAAATCGGAAACGAAATAGATACAAATAAACTAAAAGACACGATAAAAAAATCACTCCTAGAACAAAAAGAAGACATCACCCTCAAAAACGAATACATCAAACCAAAAGTCTACGCAAACGACTGGAACATCATACGCGCCAAAAACAAACTCAACAAACTCAAAGACATCGAAATAAGCTTTGATTTCAACGACACAATTCATAAACTAAAAGGCACACAACTTCGCGATATGATGGACTTTGACGAAAGAGATGGATTCGTATATAAAGACAGTGAAATCGAACGCTACGTAGATGATTTGAAAAAAGAAACCGACACATATAACAAACCACACACAATAAAAACAGCAGAAAACAAAACACTCACACTCAACGCAACAGACTACGGCTGGGAAATCGACAAACACAAAACAGTCGAACTCATAAAACTTACACTAGATGATGCAGAAGATAAAACAATAGAACCAGTGTATTCAAAAAAAGCAAAGTCAAGACTCAAAAACGACATTCAAGACGAATACATTGAAATCGACCAACAAAACAAAACACTCTACTACATCAACAACTACAAAATCAACAAAAGTATACCAATAAAAATCACACAACCAATCCCAAAAGGAATCTACAACATAGATAATAAAATAAAAGGCTACTCCAAAAACTACACACTCGGATTTTACAGACATACAATATCTACAGAACAAAACTCTGACATACAAGTAAGTCCCAACCTATTAGAAAGCATATATTATGATGTGACAGACAACATAGCAGTAATAGTGTATTAAAGTAAAATAAAGGTAAAAAAATTTTAAAATTCACTTGACAATACAGTGCAAACTTGATAATATATATAAGCACTCAATTGTTCGGTGAATTTTTTAATTAAATAAAAATAAAAAAACACTTGACAATAAAGAAATACAAGAGTATAATGTAATAGTTAGCTCACAAAACGCGAACTTCAAATAAACTTTGAAAATCACGTTTTAAAATATATTTCGTGAGTATAGAACCTTAATAAATTAAATAAAGTAAATACTTTGAGAGAAGTACAAACCAAACAATAATTCGGTGAGAATAAAAAAAGCAAAAGTCAGCTGAAAAGCTAGCTTCAAACAAACATTAAATTGAGAGTTTGATCCTGGCTCAGGACGAACG
>NZ_WKZC01000011.1:0-59512 GCF_009679635.1 Finegoldia sp. BIOML-A4
CGTTCGTCCTGAGCCAGGATCAAACTCTCAATTTAATGTTTGTTTGAAGCTAGCTTTTCAGCTGACTTTTGCTTTTTATTCTCACCGAATTATTGTTTGGTTTGTACTTCTCTCAAAGTATTTACTTTATTTAATTTATTAAGGTTCTTTGTTAAATTATTTCGTTGCCTCAAGTGACAACTATTAAAGTATACTATACTTTTTTTAGCTTGTCAAGACTTTTTTAAAACTTTTTTAAATTCTTGTAAACTTAATCAAGTTTTTGTTACGTCTCTCTCAGACAACTATTACAGTATACGCTCCTAAATCATACTTGTCAAGTGTTTTTTGAAATTTTTTTAAAATTTTCTGTAATCATGTATAATAATAAGTAAGAAAGGGGTGCTTATGGGATTTACAAATTATGATATTTACAAAGTTTTCGAGATGTATCAGGAATGTTTGATGATTAATTGCTCCCTATTAAATAAATTGGATGAGAATTTGAGTAACAGAGATCACGGTAGCAACCTTAATAATGGTTTCGGCGAACTTTTTATACAATTTCCCGATTTTAAAGATGAAGATATTTCTACGCAGTTCAAAAATCTATCATTTCTATTTACATACAAAGTAAAAGGTGCCACTGCACCTATATACTCATATGTTTTTGATAAGATTTCTGTATACACAAAAGATAAGGATTACTTGGATCGTGAAATGTTCGGAGAAATTTTAAAAATTACAAATGAATCTGTGAAACTAGTTGGAAATTGTAAGCTAAATGACAAGACAGTTCTAGATTGCATTCACGCTGCATCTGAAAGCTTTGAAAAAAATAAAAATGAAAACACAATTAGATTAATGAAAAAAATAAGTGTAGATTGCAAGATAGCTTGTGAACAAACATCAGAAATGTCTGCCAAGAAAGGAAAAGCACGTCACAACGCAATCTACTCCGTTGGTGTAATCGACCCTGGTGCTTATTCGTTGTTTTTGTTTTTCGACACATTATACAAATACGTCCTCAAAAAAAGGCGCACAAAATAAAATCTCAATTCAACTTTTACGTTAAATTGAGATTTTTTCTTTATTCTTCTTCTAGCCCAAGGATTTTTAACTCCTCATCAGTAAGTTCTCTGAAGTCTCCCTCTTCCAAATCATCTGGCAACATAAAATCGCCTATTTGTACCCTCTTAAGTTCTACAACTTCATTGCCAACTTTTTCGAACATTCTTTTGACTTGGTGATATTTACCCTCCTTTATTGTAAGGTAACAATTATAATCGTCGATAATTTCCATCATAGCAGGTTTCGTTATGATATCTTCCGGCATAAGCTTGATGCCTTTTTCGAATGTGTCGTTGTATTTCTCATCGACCTTATCTCTCAAAGTAACCTTGTACTTCTTAGATACATCTTTCTTTGGAGATATCAAATTATGAGCAAATTTCCCGTCGTTCGTTATAATCAAAAGCCCTGTCGTATCCAAATCAAGTCTTCCCACAGGGTTCAAATCAAACACACAAAGCTCTCCCATATCGTCAATCACAGTCTTGTGCATAGGATCTTTCGAATGACTCGTAACACCTTTTCTCTTGTTCATCACGAAATACAAATACTTTCTGTACTCAATGACCTCGTCGTAGATTTTCACCACGTCATTATTTTCGTCTATATGCTCAGAAGACTTCTTCACAGTCACATCATTCACCGTGATAATCCCCTTCTTCACCATTTGTTTTATCTCTTTTCTCGTTGCGATCTTCATCTCGCTAAGCATTCTATCTAATCTCATATCTCTCCTTATGGTACAATAATTTTGGGTGATGTAATGTTTAGTATATATTTTTTAACAATAAATTTAATAACTTTCCTAGCCTTCCTCATAGATAAAAGGAAAGCCATTCACAACAAATACCGAATTTCTGAAAATTTTCTGATACTCTTGTGCATACTCGCAGGCTTCATCGGAGCAATGAGCTCCATGATAATCTTCAAGCACAAACTATACAAGAAGAAATTCACCATAGCAATCCCAATTATTTCACTAATTTATCTTGTAGTATTCGTCTTAATTAGCCGAGGAATTTTTTCATTAAATTAAGCTTTTTGTCCGTAAATGGTTTGAATCTAAATGGATTGTCGACTTTTCTGGAAACATAGACCGATTGTTTGTGTGAAAAAGTGTCAAATCCCCATTTCCCATGGTAATGTCCAAGTCCACTATTCCCAAATCCACCGAAAGGCGCCTTGTTGTTGGAGATGTGCATCATACAATCATTGATACATCCTCCGCCAAATCCCACAGAATTAGTGATATAATCGCACAATTTCTTGTCCTTAGTGAACACATAAAAAGCCAACGGATTGTCCATTCTTCTTATATGCATCAACATCGCATCAATATCAGTGTATGAAATCACAGGAAGTAAAGGCCCAAATATCTCGTCTTTCATTATCTCATCATTAAAAGTCGCATCAGTGAACACACACGGTTCAATAATCATCTCATCATCGTGGTATTTCCCACCGATTCTGTCCGTTCTATCCATCATAATTTTTCTGAACTCATCGTATTTTGCCTTCGTTTTTATCCTAGACATCTCTGAAATATCAGAATAATTCTCATCAATCTCCTTCAGTATATAATGCATAAGCCTATCTTTGATGCTTTCTTCAACCACCAAATAATCAACAGCCACACAAGTTTGTCCAGAATTTGTGAACTTCGCCCAGCAAATCTTCTTCGCTGTATCTTGTAAATCGACATCCTTGTCCACAATACAAGGACTTTTGCCACCCAACTCCAACACACAAGGCTTCAAATTCTCAGCCGCTTTTTTATACACAGCTCGTCCTCTGTTTTTGCTACCAGTGAAGAAATAGAAGTCAAACTCTTCTTCCAACACCTCATCGTAGCTTTTGTCATTTTCAAGATGAACTACATCCTCCACAGGCTTCAAAACCTCTTTCATAAGTTCCCTAATCTTAGGATTTTTTCTACTCATCATCAAATAAACACTATTTCCAGCGGCAATGGCATCAATCACAGGAATCATACTCAAATTAAAAGGATAATTCCACGGACTAATAATCAAACATACCCCGAAAGCTCTGTTTCTGATTTCCGTTTTGTTTGGAAAAGTCAGCAAATCAAAAGAAGTATTCTTAGCTTGTGCAAGTTTTACAGTGTTATTAATGAAGAAATTAAGCTCCTGCATCACAGTTGCATACTCTGTCATGAAACCCTCATATTCGCTTTTTCCGATATCTCCCTTCAAAGCCGAGATTATCTCTTCTCTATGATTTTTCACAGAATCTCGTAGTTTTCTCAGATACAAAACCCTAATAGAAGGCTTCAACAAAACCGTTTGAGATTTTTCTCGTAAGTTTTCAATCATAATTTACCTCTCTATAAAAAATAAGCCAACTGATTCGTGTAAAATCAGTCAGCCTATAATTACTTTTCATTAATACGTACAAGTCCTATCAAATTACCGTTAACATTTCTAATTGAATCGATTGATTTTTCGATGTCGCTCTTCTTAGTTTCTCCAACCTTGTACACCAACAAAGTCGCATCGCAAATCGCTGATAACGCAACAGCATCAGAATAAGCTTCGATTGGAGGAGTATCGATAATCACATAATCGTAGTTATCTTCCAAAATACGGATGAAATTCTTCATAGCTTCACTTGAAATAATCTCATTCGCATTTGGTGGAATAGCTCCAGCGTGAATAATATCCAAATCCCATATCGATTCGTCGTGACTAATCGCAAGATTATAGTCCATCTTATTTACAACGACATTTGTAACGCCGATTTCAGTGTCAATATCATAGAAATTTCTCAAACTTGGTCTTCTCAAATCCATATCCACAATAACAACCTTGTGATTGGACAACGCAAAGCTTTTCGCCAAGTTAGCAGCCACAGAAGTCTTACCTTCTCCAAAAAATCCCGAAGTAACCACGATAGACTTAATATTTGCCCCTGCGAACTTCACATTAGTTCTTAGATATTTGTATTGTTCATTAAACAAAGTCTTATCCTTCATCTATCATAGCACCCCTTTCATCAACATAAGGAATATCTCCAATAACATTTACTCCCAAATCTTCCACATCAGTATTCACTCTCATGACATCATCGTGAGATTCTCTCACCATAAAAGCTATCAGTGAAATAAAAAATCCCACAGCATATGCCAACAAAGTGTCCTTAACCAAATTTGGAGACACAGCTTGTAATGGAGCAGAAGAGTATTCCAACACCTTAACACTGTATTCATCTGCATCGTTCTTCACAGTGATATCTGCCAATTCATCCGCAATATCTCTTGCACGTTGAATAACAGTATCCTCAACATTTATACTAACAATCTTTGAATTTTCATCTGAAATGCTGATTTTCTTTCCCAAATCTTCAACATTTGATCTCAACTTCAAGTTTTGCTTCACTTCAGTCAACACCATTCTAGACTTAACCAAAGACTTCACAGTTTCTATTTGAGTAGTAGAAGTGTTGCCACTTTTCGCGCTCACCACAACCTTGGAATCCACACTGTACACAGGTCTCACCCACATAACATCGTAGCAAATCATCGCAATCCCGAACAAAAGTGCCACCATAACAATAGGCACAAATCTATTTCTCAAAGTTCTTACAAATAAGTTATCTCTCATCTTATCTCCTCTTACCAAAAATCTTCGACAAAACCCCACCGCTCTTCTTCTCTAATACAGGAATCCTGTCTATTCTTTCATCTTCCACAATAAGTTGTGGATTAAGTCTCATAATCAAATCAAAATAATCCGAATCTATAATCTTATGAAGAGATTTAATCCCATCTCTAATATATTCTGCCTCATATGCATTTTCAGATTCCGTAGCCACAACATCCACCATTTGTCTGTCCAACAACTCCTTAGCAGTCTTGAACAACCTGCTAGATTTAGGCTTAACCACAGAACTCATATCCAATTGCACCAAACAGTCCCTTTCCTTCAAAGAAATCAAATAATCTGGATTTTCTTGGACATACTTGCATCTTTCCGGATGAACGATAATCGGAACATATCCTTTGATTTGGATATCGTATATAAACTTATTCAAATCCTTGTATTCAGTTGTACTTGGAAGCTCCAGCAAAATATATCTGGAATAATTAATCGAACTAATCAGATCATTGTGAAAATACTCCATCATCTTAGGATCACAGCTCATCAAATTGCCCGATAACACTTGAAAATCAATCTTTTGATAATCAAGTTCCTCATTAATCCTGTCGATAAGAAGTTGCTTTTCATCAGATGTCAGAACCCTTCCATTAGTAGAAATCTCAGAGGCACTCACAACCTTTTTGTAACCAAGTCTCGCATATTCTATTGCAGTCGCAATAGCCTGATCCATATTACTCGAACCATTCTTCATGTCCGCCATTATCTTGCTATTAACATCAATCATTTACTCACCCAAAAATTCCTTAGAAACAAAACCTACTTGACCATTAAAATCAACCTTAACCCAAGTAGTTCCATCATCATTCTTAGTTTCTTCAATAACCTTAAGCTCATCATTCTTTTTTAACTTAGTCACAATAGAAGAATTAGTGCTAGCTTCACTTCTCATATTCAAAACATCTGTCGTAACCTTCATAGTCTTCTTTTCAGTAGATTCTTCTGGTTTATTAGAATCAGTATTTTCTTCAGAAGGCTTTTCAGTAGTTTCTTCCGGCTTTGAATCCCCAGGCTTAGCTTGTTCTGTAGACTCACCTTCCACAGATTCTGTTATTTCCGTATTTCTCATCGATTCGTAATGTTCCGGTTTTCTCAAGCAACCCGTCGTCAACACCAAAACCAAAATCGCAATAGGTATCAATCTCTTCATCTTATCATCTCCTAATTAACAATTATTATTTTAACATATATTAAGACTTTTATACACATAAAAATCCGCAAAAAATCACTACTTACATTATACCATCAAACGCAAAAATAGTAACGTGACAACCTACTTATTATTATATATAATAATAGAAGATGATCATATTAATATAAGGAGAAAATTTTGAAAATTTCAATAATAGGATATTCTGCATCAGGAAAATCCACACTAGCACAAAACATATCACAAACATACGATCTGCCATTGCTTCATCTTGACCAAGTAAACATGACAGAAAATTGGCAAGAACGTGACCTTGACGAAGCGATTAACATAGTAGAAAATTTTATGAAACAAGACGATTGGGTAATAGATGGAAACTATGATAAACTCAAGAAAACAGAAAGACTAGCTCTATCTGACATCATAATATTCCTCAACTTCAACAGATTCAATTGCCTTGCAAGAGCCATCAAACGCTACATCAAATACCATGGCAAAACCAGAGAAAGTTTACCAGACAATTGCCCCGAAAAACTAGACTTTGAATTCATCAAGTGGATACTCATTGATGGTCGTAGCAAAGAAAAACGCGAAAACTACGCCAACATGAAAAAACATTACTCCCACAAATGGATTCAAATCAATAACCAAGAAGAACTCACAAAATTTAAGAAATACCTCCAACGAAGTAACGCGAGCCTGTAATAGGCTCTTTTTTTGGTTGGGGTTTTTAAGAATCAAATATTTTTGCATATAAAAATACCCGATCGTACGATCGGGTATTTTCAGTTCAATAAACTACAGAATTAAAATCTATAATTTACTCTTCATCTTCTTTTTTCTTCTTTGAAACATACAATCCACCCAAAGTAGATAGAGCTGCAGCAGCCATCATCATAGCTTCTGATTCAATACCTGCTTTTGGTAAATTCTTAGCTGGTTTGTCTTGTTTAGAAGGTTTAGAAGGTCTAGTTGGTGCATCGGCAATCTTTTCAACTAAATCACTACCCTTGATAGTATCCTTAGATCCATCTGGATAAGTGATAGTAGCCGATCCGTCGTTTCCGATTTCAACCTTAGTTCCTTGTGGGAATTTATCCTTATTAGCCTTTTCAATAGAATCCTTAACCTTGTCTTTTTCGTCCTTAGTTAAGTTAGAAGGATCTTCAACCTTAGTCTTTCCTGGAACTGTTGGATCTACCTTATCAGCGATATTCTTGTCTGATGGTTTATTGTTATCACCAGGTTTGTTTCCATCGCCAGGTTTTTGATCATCGCCAGGTTTGTTTCCATCACCAGGTTTTTGACCATCGCCAGGTTTGTTTCCATCACCAGGTTTTTGACCATCGCCAGGTTTGTTTCCGTCGCCAGGTTTGTTTCCATCACCAGGTTTGTTTCCGTCGCCAGGTTTTGATGGATCAGTTGGGCCACCTGGAGTTGTTCCTGGGTTATCTCCAGTAGATTTTTCATTAACCAACTTGTCTGCTGGAATAGTATCCTTTGATCCATCTGGGTATGTGATTGTCGCATTGCCCTTTTCGTCAACGTCTACTTTTGTTCCTTCTGGGAACTTATCCTTGTTAGCATCTTCAATCTTCTTCTTAACTTCTTCTTTTTCCTTATCAGTTAAGTTATCTTTGTCACCTACATCAGTCTTTCCTGGAATAGTTGGGTCGATAATATCAGAGATTGGAAGTTCTGGTCTATTATCAATTTCTGGATCTCCATGCTTGTATTTGAATACAAGGTCTTCTGCTGGGATAGTATCCTTTGATCCATCTGGGTATGTGATTGTTGCATTACCCTTATCATCAACTGATACTTCTGTTCCTTCTGGGAACTTATCCTTATTAGCATCTTCAATCTTCTTCTTAACTTTTTCTTTTTCCTTATCAGTTAATTTATCAAGATCTTTAACTCCAGTTTTTTCTGGTAGATTTGGTTGAACTTTTTCTGCATCAGTTGCACCCTTTTCAGTTATAGTTTGATCAGGAGTTAAAGTATTTGTTGATCCATCTGGATAAGTGATAGTTACTGATCCATCATCGCCTACTTCTACCTTGTCAGCTTTTGGATTCTTTTCTTTAACTTTCTTTTCTACTTCAGCTTTTTCGTCTGAAGTTAGTTTCTTTTTATTTTCAACTTCTGTTTTTTCTGGCTCAACTGCTGGATTCTTTTCAGCGTCTGTTTGAGTTTTACCCTTTTCTACTACAGTTTGGTCAGGAGTCAAAGTATTTGTTGATCCGTCTGGATAAGTTATAGTTACTGATCCATCATCGCCTACTTCTACCTTGTCAGCTTTTGGATTCTTTTCTTTAACTTTCTTTTCTACTTCAGCTTTTTCGTCTGAAGTTAGTTTCTTTTTATTTTCAACTTCTGTTTTTTCTGGCTCAACTGCTGGATTCTTTTCAGCGTCTGTTTGAGTTTTACCCTTTTCTACTACAGTTTGGTCAGGAGTCAAAGTATTTGTTGATCCGTCTGGATAAGTTATAGTTACTGATCCATCATCGCCTACTTCTACCTTGTCAGCTTTTGGATTCTTTTCTTTAACTTTCTTTTCTACTTCAGCTTTTTCGTCTGAAGTTAGTTTCTTTTTATTTTCAACTTCTGTTTTTTCTGGCTCAACTGCTGGATTCTTTTCAGCGTCTGTTTGACCTTCTACCACTTTTACAATAACTTGTACATATTGTTTAGATCCATCTGGATAAGTGATAACTACATTTTCGGTATATTTTCCAGCTTCATTATCTTTAGTAGGAAGTTTACTTGAATCTACATAAAGCCATGCGTTAGATTTATTGCCGATTGGAAGTGAGATATTATTTTTATCATCCACAACAAATGTTTGATCTTTGTAAATGAGCTTAACCTTCTCATAAACATCATGAGCTGTTACATCTGTACCTTTTGATACAACTAGCTCTCCGCCTTCAGCATCGAAAAAGTCTTTCCAAGCTTTTACTGTAACTGGTACGTCTACTACTTCACTTGATCCATCTGGATAAGTTACTTCAACTTTTCCTGTGTAATCGCCAGGTTTGTTTGTATCAATTGCTCCTTCTGGAGTTACATCTTTAACTGTTGTACCTTCTGGAAGTTTATCTAGGTTTGTTACGTTGTCTGTTAAGTCAACTTTTCCACCTTTTTCTACTTCTTCTTTTTCTACAGTTGGCGTATACTTATCAGCTTCTGTTGGTGCTGGTGTTGTATCTTTGATTGTTACTGGAACTGTTAACTTATCTGTACTTCCGTCTGGATATGTTACTGTTACAGCTACATCTGTTGTACCAACTGTGTTTCCATCTGGTAATTTACNTTTGGTGTTTGTCCAGGGAATTTTGGATTTTCTTTGAAATCTGGAACTTTTACTGCATCTGTAACGTCTTTTTCTGTTACTGCTGTTCCTTTATCTTTTTCTACTGGATCTGATGTTGGTGTATACTTATCAGCTTCTGTTGGTGCTGGTGTTGTATCTTTGATTGTTACTGGAACTGTTAACTTATCTGTACTTCCGTCTGGATATGTTACTGTTACAGCTACATCTGTTGTACCAACTGTGTTTCCATCTGGTAATTTACTTGGATCATCTACTGTTACCTTTGGTGTTTGTCCAGGGAATTTTGGATTTTCTTTGAAATCTGGAACTTTTACTGCATCTGTAACGTCTTTTTCTGTTACTGCTGTTCCTTTATCTTTTTCTACTGGATCTGATGTTGGCGTATACTTATCAGCTTCTTGTTCAGTTTTTTCTTTTATTACTAGTGGTACTAAATCCTTGTGATCTTTTTTAACTAGAACTTCTTCGCCCTTAGAGTTTAGCTTGTAGATGTCATATGTTACTTCTACGTTTGGTCCCATTGCTCCATCATCTGTTGTTTGAGTTGCTGAAACTTCTTTTGTTGGAGTACCTGTAATTTGGTTATTTTCTATAGTTAGACCGTCGATAGCTTTTCCATCTATGAATTTTGAAGTAACATTCTTAAATACATAGCCTTCGATTGCTTGTGGCTTAACTTCTTGGTTATATGCTTTCCCAACTTCTCCATTTTCAAGTGGTGAGTCTGTTATTAGGGCTTCATAGTTTCTTGAACCCTTGATGTCTCCACTTTCCTCTTGTATAGTTGTACTGACTTTTACAGAATATTCACCAGCCTTGGTTGGTTTTCCTGAAATAGTACCATTTGCTGGGTCTATAGATAATCCTTCTGGAAGACCTTCTGCTTCGTACATACCGTTCTTTTGAGGGTTTGGATTTTTTATTGAGAAGTCATCATATCTTGATGCAACTAGGTTAGATATTTTAACTACAAAAGAGTCTACAGCAATTAATTCTTTATCTTTTCCATTTTTATCAACTCTGTAAAGTTTGGCTGTAAGTTCTGTTGTTTTAGTTATACCTGTTGTATCGAAAGGTTCTGATGGGATTTGGCCTGTTCCATCCGGTTGAACTGCCTTTCCTTCTTTAACAACCTTTCCGTCTTGATCGTACCAAACGATTCTGAATCTTTCAGAAGTCTTTGAGTATGGTAAGCCTGTTGTCTTAGTCTCAGCAACGTCTCCTGGTAGGGCTGTGTTGGCACCTGAATCATAGTTAGTGATGTCGAATTTAACATCGTTTATACCAAATGCAAAGTCAGATCTTAGAACTCTTGTTAAAGCATTTGTAACACCTACACCAAAACCTGTTCCTGACCAACCTGAGTGAATACCCCAGTCGGAGTTCATTGAAGTGTAGTAGTTGTTATTATAAGGAGTCATTACACGCAAACCATCTGTATCATCGGTGGATACAAACATCCAGTCGTAGTTGATGTGCTTTTCGTTATAATTCAGTGCAGCATCTGCAAATGAACCATCGCTTGCCTCAGTTGCTACATTTCCCAATCTATCAATAGCCTGTTGTGTCCAACCAAACTTACCTGCTTGTTCAGTATAGCCTTGAGCTACAGCAGCATTTTGTTTGTAGCCCCAAACACCATTAAATTGAAGGATGTATTCACCTTCTGCATTAGTCTTGGCAGTTACTGTCTCTGCAATCCATTTTGTTGGGTCCTTGGCTACTTGTTCTTTAACCCACTTTTGTAAGTCTGCTTCTTGGGCTGATGTCCAACCTCTTCCTCTAATTTTAGATGCATCAGACACTCCCATAATCTTAGCTGTTTCAGCACTATAGATTTGCTTCATAGCATAGTCAGATAGGTAGGATGCCCTTACAGTTACATCTGGAGCTGGAGTTGTGTGGTCTGCAACAGTATTCCATTGAACTCCACCAACACCTGATGTATAGTCCCAAGATACTTTACCAGTCATATATCCACCAGTTTTAGATTGAACCGGTGTTTCCTTAGCATCTGTTCTATGCATTTCTGCTTTTGGCTTTTGCATTAAAAGGATCTTCCAGTTTTCGTGGGTATTTTTAGTAGTGTCTGAACCTGACCCACCTTGAGTTATAGTGGCAGCTCCTTGTGGAAATATTACTTGTTCACCTGTAATATATTGAAGTTGGTAACCTTCTGGAATAGTAGTTTGGTCTACCCAGAAACGATACTTTTCGTGACCAGCTGATACAGTAGGGTCAGCATCAAATTTAATGAGCTTTCCGTCTCCTGCTATATATGGTTTTAGACCAATGTTAAGTCTACCGTTAGCATCTGATACTGCTGTATAAACCGGAGACACATGTCCACCATCTTCAAACCATTGGAAATATGCTCTAACACCTTCGATTGGTTTAAATTCTTGACCCGTCGCACCAGCTAATGGTAAGTTTAAGTCTCCACCTGTTTGAACACCTACAAAGGCATGAACAGCATTTTTTGCTTTATTACCTACTTCTGATTCTTCTGGCTGTGCTGCATCTCTCACTGCTACTGTTTCTTTTTCTGGTGCTAATGCTAATTCAGGTTGATTTAGTTTTTCTATAGCATCTTTGATGTGTTTTTCAACATCGTAATTAGCATCTTTTTCTAGTTCTAATTTAATGTCGTTTTCAATCTTTTGGATTTGTTCTTCATCAAATCCAGCGTCAAAAAGTTGTTTCTTTTGTTCTTCTGTTAATTTGAATTCAGTAGTTTTTTCTGCTGTTTCTTCAGTTGTTGCTTCAGATGTTTCTTCTGCAGTTGTTCTAACAGTTCTCTCTTGTGCATTTGTTTCTTTTGCATTTGAAGAATAAGCTTCTACGTGAGAAACTGGTTTTTCAGTTTCTGCAATTTCAGCAGTTTCTTCTTTTGGTTGTTCTGATTCTTCTTCAACGTTTTCAGTGTTTGCAACTTCCGTTGATTCAACTGTAGCTTCTACAGCTTGTGGTTGGTCAACTTTTTCAGCTGCAACAACGTTTGGGGTGAAGAACATCATGTAACCTAAAAGGCATGAAACTACACCTACTGTTAGTTTCCTAAGACCATATTTTGGTCTTTCGTTAGAGCTTTTGGCTCTTTTTTCGGTAATGATTTTTTCAAATATCTTTTTGTTATTCATTACATTTTCCTTTCTTAGAATATTTTCTCTATTGGGTGGTTGGTTTTTGTGACAAAAATAAAATTTCGTATTAAAAATTGTTACTTTTTTGTAATATTTCTCTTTTAAACTCATTTTAAAAAGCAAACCACAACAATTGTGAACTTAGAATTTTATTTTTTAAATAATGAAAAGCCCGGAAATCGGCTTGTAAACTAATGTACAAAAGGAATGATTTGTTCAAAAGTTTTCTAACATTAAATAAAAAAATCAACTCTTCGTATGGATATTTTACCACAATGAATAAAAAATGCAAGCATAATGGAAGCAAATTAAACAAATCTATTATTTGTTGAATTATCCTGATTCATAGGGATTACATGTTAATCAACCTGTCTATGACAACATTTGTGCATATGTTTTTATCGTGCTAAATAATGTATCGTTATTCTTTTATATTCCTAATTATCACATTTAGTAAAAAACACCTATTCTTTTAAAAATTATGGTTTTTTTGAAATTAGTTAAAGATTTTAAATTTTTGTTTGATTTGTTAAGTTTATATTGTTTTAAACATTATTTTTTCACTAGTAATGTTAATTCTATTTGGTTTTAAATTGTAAAATGAATTATTATTTTCAATCTAAATTAGTAATTAGACTTAATTAAAATAAAAGTATCAATATTTTCACAAAAATAAAGTGGTTTTTCAATCAATATGAATTTTTATGATTTTTGACATTTTGGGACAGAATTTTTTTAACCCGAAAATTTATTTCAAATTAAGTTACCAATCTATTACATAAAAAAAGAGAGGACTGACGTCCTCTCTAAATCTTTTTAGTATAATCTATTTGCGTAAATTATTTACGTTTTTTAAGTGAAAGATAAGCTCCACCCATAGTAGCCATTGCTGCTGCTGCTATTGTAGCTGCTTCAGCTGCTGCACCTGCTTTTGGTAATTGTTTCTTTACTTTTTTAGCTGGTTTAGCTGGTTTTTTGTTATCTTCTTTTTCTGGTTTTTTGTTGTTTTCTGGTTTCTTTTCGTCGTCTTTTTCTTTTTCAACTACGATTGTTCCACCTTCGATAACTTTTTCGTCATCTTTTTCTTCTTTTTTGTCTTCTTTTCCACCCTTGATAGTTACATATTCAGGAATTTCAACTTCTGTATCTTTAGCTTCTTCTTTTTTTTCAGATATTTCTTCAACGTTGTTTTCAGCTTTTACTTCAGCTTCTGGTCTGAATAATCCTTTAACTTCAGAAACTAATTTACCTTTTTGAACTACTTTGTATCCTGTTGGAACTTTAGTTACTGTAATCTTGTAAGTTCCTTCAGCAATACCTTTAACAATGATGTCTCCGTTTTCATCAGAAGTTCCAACGTAAACTTTTGAACGATCTTCGATGTTTGTGAAAGTTAATGTTAATCCTTGTACACCTTTACCAGCTGTGTCTTTTACTGCGAATTTGTAAGTGTAAACTGTTTTAACTTCTTTGATTTCGTCTTTAGTTTTATCGTATTCTTCTTTAAGTTTATCTAATTCTTTTTGTAACTTAGCAATTGCATCAGCTTGTTCACTCTTGCTTAATTGTGAGAAGTTTTCAAGTTCTTTGATCATGTCAGCATTTAACTTGCCAGTTAAAGAATTAATTCCTTGATTTTGATCTTTTAAGATAATGTTAATTCTAACATATTTTTCTTTTAATTTCTTTTCAATTGATTTTAATTCTTCAGTAACTTTGTATGCTTTTTGATTAGCTACTGCATATTCTTTAGAAGCCTTGTCATAAGCATCTCTAGCTGCTAAATAGCTTTCATAAGCTGCTTTTGTATTAGCTTTTGCATCATCATATGCTTTATTAACTTTCTTTGTTTCTCTTTCAATTTTAGTTAATTCAGCTGCAGCATCTCCATAGTTATCATTTAAGATATATTTTTTATCTAATTCTTGTTTTTTAGCTTGATATAAAGTATCAGCTTGTTTTTCAGCTTGTTCTAAAGTTGCTTTTGCTGCTTTTTTAACATCAGTTCTTTCATTAGATGCTTTTTCAGCCGCATTATTAGCTTTTGCTAATTCTAATTTAGCATTTTCAACAGCTTTTCTAGCTTCAGTAATGTGCGCTTCATCAGCTGGTTTTTGAGCTTCTGCTTCTTCTAATGCTTTTTCAGCTGCGTGTAATTCAATCAATGCTTTATCAGCTGCTGCTGAAGCTGATTCGAATTTTCTTTGCATATTAGCAATTGTAGTATCGTATTCTCTTTGAGCTTGTTTTTTAGCTGCATCACGAGTTGCTTCTGCTTCTTTTAATTGCTTGTAATATTCTCCAACTTTAGCGTCATATTTATCTTTTTGTGCAATTTTAGCTAATCTAGCTTTTTCTTCAGCATCTTTTGCTGCTTCCCAAGCTTTTGTAGCTGCTTCGTAGTTAGCTTTTGCTTTTTCGTATTTAGCTTTTGCTGCTGCTTCTTGAGCTTGTAATTTTTCAATTAGACCTTCAGAAGTTTGGCCTGAAGCCCATTCTTGAGTTACAATAGCTGCTCTTCTCTTTGATAATTCAGCGATTTCTTTTGCTAATTCATCCAATCTAGCAGCTGCTTGTTCTTTAGTTAAGTTTAATTCTTCAGTGTAAGAATTTTCTGCAGAATTCTTTTCAGCGAATGTTCCAGCTGGAACTGCTGTTACGATTAAAGCACCAGCTAATGCTGCTGTCAATAATTTTTTGTTTAATTTCATTGGTTTATTCCTCCTAAAATTTTTAACCTTCATAAACTTAAACTTATATCATTTATGACTGTTTATCTGTAATTATATTTTAAATCAAATAATTTAATAAATCAAGCCTTTTAATAAAAGTTTAGTGCTGATTTATCTAAAATATAACTTAGTAAACTTTCACTTTATGATAACGTGTGTCTATGTAACTTTTATTATACTATAATGAATTAAAATTTCAACCTTTTTTCGGGAAATTTTTGTGTTTTTACATATTTTTAATGGATTTTTTATGTTTTTTTGATATTAGATGTATTTATTCTTGGTTTTTCTTGGTTTGTATTTGTAGATTTCTCTTAATTTAAATTATTTTTTTGAGTTTGTTTTTGATTTTTATGTTCTAATTTTTTTCGATTTCTTTCCTTATTTATTATTATATGTTCGTGTGGTAATTATTAGAAGTGTTGTTATGTGAATATTGTGATATCTGTGAAAATATTTACCTGTCAATTTCGTTATAAAATTATTACTAGCAGTGGTACTTACAGCACAATGTTATTTCATTTTGAGTTTGTTTGATTTATGTCAGGTGCTTTGTGTTTACGCTGTTTTGCTAAAGTATCTGTTTGTTCGATGTTAACTATCGGTATTGTTAGTATAAATGAGATTTGTTTTTGTAACTTTTTTGTAATTTTTTTAAAATTATCTCTTATTTTTATTTTTTTCAAAGAAAAAACACCAAGTTTTTTTGTCCTTGGTGTGTTGTCGTGTTTTAACTTACAATATATTTCATTTGTATGTGTGGGATTCCATCTTCATCGAACGGTTCTGAGGTTTGAGAGAATCCTAATTTTTCATAAAATTTTTGGGCGTAGGTTTGAGCTTCTATGATTATGGTGTCTGCGTGAAGTGTTTTTTCTGCAAACTCGATAGCTGATTTCATTATTTGTGTGCCGTATCCTTTGCCTCTTTCTGATGCGATTACTCTTCCGATGTGGAATGTGTCTTCTATTTTGTACAATCTACAGTAAGCCAAGATTTTTGAGTTGTTGTTTTGCAAATATATGTGGTGGCTGATTGTGTCGATGTCGTCTACTTCGTGATACGGGCATCGTTGTTCAACTACGAATACATCGACTCGGAGTTTGTAGATGTTAAATAGTTCTTGTGTTGTGAGCTTGTCGAATAGTTTGATGATTGTGTTCATTGTTTCTCCTAGAATTATGCGATTATTGTTGGATAGTAAGTTGTGGTTCGGGTTGTCGATTCTTAAATGATTTGTTGTGTGTTTTTTCTGCAATTGTAATCAAAGATGTGATGATTAATGTCATTATTAGGAATGTGACTTTTGGTGTGAATTTCACTGGTACTGATTGTGGAAATTGTACTAGGTATCCGTAATTTGTGTGGATTATTAGGTTGACTGTCATGATTAATGCGTTCATTATGGCGGTTATGATGAGTGAATGTTTTAGTTTGAGTGTTGTTTGTTTTGTGAATAATATTGTCGCTCCACAATATCCTAATATCAAATGATTGATAATGTAGGTAAGGTTGGTTACGTGCGGCCACAGATATTTGGAAGGGTCCGGGAATGCAAATGATATTATGGCTCCGATTAATCCGAGCCACGCAAAGTATCGCATTAGTTTGTCGTTATTCAAGATGTAAGCTATTAGCATCATGATTGCTGATATTCGGCAATGAAACAGCGGCAATCCTTCTTTGATGAAAAGTGTATTATTTCCTGCGTACCATGCAAATAGTAGTATTTGACCAAACAATCCAACAAACAATGCTGGTTTGAGTAGGTTGGTTTTGTGTTTGAGTTTGTATGCCAAAAAAATTACTAGGACTAATGATAGTCTTAGTAATGTTATGTTGATATTGGTGTAGGTATCTTCGTTGTATCTGAAAAATTCTGTCATTAATTTACTCCTCGTAGATTTACGGTTTGTCCAGTGTTACATACTTTTTTGATTTTGCCGTCTTTTATGACGTAGCAATTTCCGTAGATTATGTTTTCTGTGGCTACGATATATGCTCCATCTTCTATGGCGTAGAATTTTTTTCCGTAGCTGTCTGGTAGTGTGACATCTTCCATGATTCGTTGGTTGTCAATTCGTTGATGTTTGATTTCT
Source organism: Finegoldia sp. BIOML-A4 (assembly GCF_009679635.1). Classification (NCBI taxonomy): domain Bacteria; kingdom Bacillati; phylum Bacillota; class Tissierellia; order Tissierellales; family Peptoniphilaceae; genus Finegoldia; species Finegoldia sp. BIOML-A4. Next base: position 17,186 of record NZ_WKZC01000011.1, read on the forward strand.
TTGTAGTGTGGAAGTACAGATATATCCACAATTCCTAGTCCTTTGAGAAATCTACGGTAGTGAGTGGATTTGACTTCGCCAAAATTTTCTGGCTGTGCGTATACTTCTGCTGCTGCATTCATGCTCCCTGCACTGATTCCTATTACAAGTCCGTTGTAGTTTTTGATGTATTTTTGAAGATGTATGTGATGGAAGAATTTGTTCTGTGTGGGAACGTGACCTCCTGCCAGTATTATTAGGTTAGATTTTGATATTAGCTGTTGTATGATTGATTTTTTGTAAATGGATAGTACTTCCCAGTCTTTTACAGTGAATCCACTTTTTTCGAAGGCTCTTTTGTGGTGCGAGCTAATTGTGTTGGTTAAAAGTGGTGTGTGTGGATCTGATGGAACGTACAGACAGTAGATATCCTCTACGTATTCGTGGATTTTGTCGACAAAACCATTTTGGCTGTTAAGTTGTCTTTTGTCAGGAGACATTATGTCGCTTGTAAGTATCACGTTCATTGCGTTCTCCTATATTTCGTGCAAATATATTTCGATTTGGATTTTGACCCAATTATCCAATATTTCCTTGGATATTACTTTGCCGTAGAGTAGTTTACCGGCGTCCATTAATCGTGAAAATACAATGTTGTCAGCTTTTGGTACGTATCCAATCTTTACGTTCATATCATTTCTGATTTCGATGGCGTTAGCATCGTAGGGGTTGTCCTGTTGTCTGTAAAATTCCAGCCTATCTCCTATGTGGATGTGCTTTTCTAATTCGTCCATTCCTTCGATGTGTGTGGTCCCTGCGATATGCGTATCGAACAGCAAAATATCACGTTGGAACGGTTTGATTCCAGCTAAGCCATGTCCATCAGTGTATTTTATTCTCAAATAATCGTTGTTCTTTTTTATGATGTCACTCATTTTATTCCTCTTTCAGAAAGTTTTCGATTTCTTCGGTGTATATTTGTATTTCATAAGAATACCTGTCGAACATTTCGTTAAGTTCCTTGTATCGTTCGATGGTTTTTTCTTTGTTTACCAATGTTTCTTTTAATATATATGGATAAGTCGATTTGATTTCTTGAATTTGTGAGGTGAGTTTGTCAACTAATTTGGTGAGTCTTTGTTTTTCTTCAAGGGAATTTTCAACTGTGATTGATTTATCCTCCAATGATATTTCTATCATTTGTAATTCAAGCAAGTTCCCGTTTTCGTAGCATTCTACAACCTTGTTGAAAAGTTCCTTTTCGTATTCTGTGACATTGGGATTCATGTCCGGATGTAGTTTTTTAATTAGTTTTCTGTAGAGCGATTTTAGTTCCTTATCTTCCTCAGCGGATAATCGCGGTAACCCTTGGCGAATTTTCGCATCTTCGATTTCTCCAAGCTTAGCGTTAAGTATCTTGTAGAATTCCTCTAATTCTTTCTCAAGTTGTTCGTCAATCGTATCCAAATCAATAGGCTCGTTGTGATTGCGAGAAGTTATAATTAATTCCAGCTTTCTTTTCAGCCTGCGATACTCACATTCCGCTTCATAGACCTTGTATTCAAGCTTTCCGAATTTCAGAACGTATTCAGCTTCAATATTCTTGCATTCATGAAACAACAAATTATCGCGTTCAAGTAAAAGCATCGACACAGACACTCTGAGCTTGTCGAGCTCATCGTCATATTTATCATTGTAATCCACCTTAACGATTTTTTTAATCATAGCCTTCTCCCCCGATAATTTCTTTAGTTTATTTTACCACAATATTGGTGATTTTGGAGTGTGGGGTGAAATGTTGTTAGTGTTTTGAGTGAAAAAAAAAGATAAGAAAATTTGGCTGAATTAATTAGCAATAAAATAAACAAAAAAGATCGTAGCTAAATGAGTCATCTGGAGAAAATTGTGCAAAATTCAATCGAAAAAATCCGGCTAAAATTTGACCGCGTAAGCAAAGCGTGCTTCAAATTTTAGGATTTTGAGATTAGAATTATCCAATTTTTGTAAGCCAGACGAATGTAATACGACTTTTCTTGTTTTGTAGTTATTGAAAAAAGTAGATTTCCGTGTAAACACGGTTTTCTTCCTCTCTCCCCTCCCTTTTTATAGAATTGAAAAAAGTAGATTACCATGTTTGCTAAGAATATCATATGGAGAAAATATTTATAAATTCAAGCGAAGCAATCCGTTAAGAAATCGCACTGTTTGAGCTTCAGCGAGTTTGCGATTTTAGGATTGCTAGCTTAGAATTTATCTATTTTCGTAATCTAGATATTCGTGCAAATATGGTTTTCTACTTACTATAACTAATCTACTGATTTTAATGCTTCAAGCATATCTACTTTTTTCAATTTGTGGTTGACTATTACTCCCAGTGCGTAAAGTATAACAATTACTAAAATCACTGGTAGGATGTATACCCACACTTCGATGTTTGGGTTGAAAAATATTTCCGCTGGTGCAACTTTTTCGAGGATTACTTTGTGAAGTATTTTCCCACCAAATATTCCAGCGATTATTCCAATAATCGACAAGCAGATTGTCTCACGATAGATGTACATGGTTACTTCATTGTTGAAAAATCCCAATACTTTTATCGTGGATAATTCTCTGATTCTTTCTGCTACGTTGATGTTGGTCAAGTTATACAGAATTACTATTGCAAGTAATAGCGACATTATAGTTAGCACTGTCATTACTTTCGTGAGCGAGTTGGTCATCGTTTCAACTTGGATGATGACGTTGGTGTTTTGTGACACGGCTTTGATTCCGTTTGACGCCATGAATTTCGCTGTGATTTTTTCGACGTTTGTTTTTGATTTGTCTTTGAGGGCAATGAAGTAGCTGTTGTTTGTCGGTTTATCATTTGTAATTTTCGCAAAATAATCATCACTCATGAAGATAAAATGTCCAGCGTACATTTTGGTGATTTGTGCGATTTTGAATTTTCTATCTTGGTTTGCGATTTTCAGCGTTATGGTGTCGCCTGTATTCACTTTCATCAAATCGGCTAGTTTCTGCGATATAACTATGCCGTCATTCGTTATTTTGAGTGCGTCTTCGGAGTTTTTGTGTTCCAAATTGATATATGGCGAAAATGTGTCGGCTTGTGTGACTAGCATGGTTATTGTTTGTTCGTCTTCAATTTCCGGGATGTTTTTCGTTATATTTTCAAAGTGGATTGGAATGTAGCCCTGAATATCATCTGATTTTAATAATTGATCGATTTTTGCTTGTTCTTTTTCTGTGACGAAATCTTTCTTAGCAACTACTGCATCGTATTGTATGATTTGTCCGTATTGTTTGGTTTGGATGCCTTTAATTGATGATGAGATTCCTAGTCCTGCAAATAATAGTGCGACAGACCCTGCAACTCCAAATATCGTCATGAACATTCTTTGCTTGTATCTGAAGATATTTCTGGCTGTGACTTTTTGCGTGAATGTCATTCTACTCCACAATGGTGTGATTTTTTCCATGAAAATCTTGGAGCCTTTTGTCGGTGGTTTTGGAAGTAAGAGCTGTGCTGATGTTTCTCTTAGTTCTTTGACCGAGATGTAAACCGCTGGCAACACGCTGCAAATTATCGCGAATAGAACTGATAGTCCGAGTATTTTTAATGAAAAATAGTACTTGACTGGTGGTATGGTCATATTTGCCAAAAGCGACGTGCACAAAATGTACGGAAGTGCGTACGTTCCAAGTAGCGTTCCCAAAATCGTGCCCAATCCTCCGGAGATTAGCCCGTACAACACGAATTTCTTGATGACATCAGTATCATTGTAGCCCAATGCCTTCAGAATTCCTGCATTGTTTCGTTCTTCTTGGACAAATCTTGTCATTGTCGTGACTGTTACTAGCGCTGCGACAAGATACAAGACTACCGGGAATAAGTTACTTACTTTCGTAATTCCCGATGATGTCGTTTCGACCATTTTGATTCCGTCGCCACCCGGCATTGTCCTTCTCGTGTATGTCGAATATTCAGGAAGCGACAATCCGTCGATTTCGATTTGCGCATCGTGAATTTTGGATTCTGCGTCTTGGATTTTGTCGTCGGCTTTTTTCTTTTCATTTTCAAATTCTTTTTTATTGTCGTCGAGTTCTTTTTGTGACGAGGAAATTTTGTTAAGTCCTTCTTGGATTTGTTTTTTTGATGAATTCAGCTGTATTATTCCATTCTTGTATTTTGTTTTGGAAGCGTTAAGCTGATTTCTTCCAGCGTCATACTTAGCAACAGATTTTTGATAGAGCTTCTTCTTTTCGTATAGTTTAGTTTGTGCTGTGTCGAATTCATCAATTTTTTTCATTCCGGCTTTGTATTGTTGAATTCCCTGATTGTACTTCGCCAACCCTTGGTTGTACTGAGCTTCGGATTGTTGTATCATTTTAGATTGTTCTGCGATTGAACTTTCAGCTTGTTGGATTTCTGGAACAATTTCAGGATTTATTCCCTGTTTTTTGAGTTCTGCTTTCTTTTGTTCAAGGTTTTGTTTTGCTTGTTGTAGCTTTGCTTTTCCTTGTTGGATTTGGGCGTTTGATGAATCAAGCTTTGCTTTTGTAGCATCAAGGGTTGTTTTTGATTGTGATAACTTCTTTCTGTTTGCTTCGACTTCTTTTTTCTTAGAATCCAACTGTTTTTGTCCGTTGTTAAGCTGAACTTTCGCATCGTCTAATTGTTTCTTGGTTGCTTGAAGACGACTTTCTGCTGATTCGATTTGGTATTTTGAATTCTTGATTACGGACTCCTTGTCTGCGATTTGTTTTTGTGCCGATACTAGTTTTGCTTTTTCGTCGTCGATTTTCTTTTGTCCGTCGGATAATTTCTTCTCTGCATCAGTTATTTCTTTTTTTGCATCTTCGATTTTCTTCTTGGATTTTGCGATTTTGTCGTTTGCCTTGGATTTGATTTCTTCGAGTCGTTGTTTGCCGTTATCTTTCAGTATTTCATCGAGTTGTTTCTGATGTTTGTCGACTTTTCTGGTGTATTCAGAGTCTGTATAATTAAGCCCACGTACATCGTGAAAGCGTGCACGTGCAATAGTGTAGACGTCTGTGTCGAAGTTGTCTGATGTTACTACTGCGTATCCTTCCAAGTTTCCAGATCCCGCAGAAGAATTTCCCAAAGCTGTCTTGGAGATTATTTCCGTAGAATTGACGAATCCCGTTACTGTGAATTCTTCTTTTTTCAAAATCTTACTGTCTTCGTCTTTTTCTTTGAATTTGATTGTATCTCCGATTTTGTATTTAGTTTTGTATTGATCGGTAAGTGCTATGTCTCCGACTTTTTGTGGAAATTTGCCACTTACTAGCTCGAACTTAGATATGTTTTTAGTATTAGAAAATATTCTGAATGATGTTGGCGTGTCATTTATCGTCGCATCTGAGAAATATCCGTACTCAACGTCTGCGATGTTTTTGATTTGGTCGATCTCCTTCGCATCATTTGTCGTTATTCCGTAATCGCTGATGACATTGACATCAGACAAATTATAATCTTCGTAGTATTTGTTAGCCGATTTGTCGATGTCAGGACCTGTGACTTTGAGAGCTACAAGTGTCATGGATCCAAGCATCATCAACAACATTATCGACAAAAATCGTCCCTTAGATTCTATAAACGATTTAAAAATCGTCTTGTTTAATGTTTTCTTCTTCATTTTAGTATTCCAACGTTTCTATGTTTTGTGGATTTGAATTCAATACGACATCGCGAATTTTCGAGTCGTGCATGTGAATAACTCTGTCTGCAATCGGAGCCAACGCTTGGTTGTGCGTAACGATAACAACGGTCGCTCCTTCTTTTCTAACCATATCTTGCAAGATTTTCAAAACTTGCTTGCCTGTGTGATAATCGAGAGCCCCAGTTGGTTCGTCACACAAAAGTAGCTTGGGATTTTTCGCAACTGCACGTGCGATTGCGACACGTTGTTGCTCTCCTCCGGATAATTGTGCTGGAAAATTGTCAATTCTCTCTCCAAGGCCAACTGATTTTAAAACTTCTGTTGCATCAAGCGCATCTTTTACGATTTCAGATGCTAGCTCGACGTTTTCTTTGGCGGTTAGATTGGGAACAAGATTGTAGAATTGAAACACAAATCCAACGTCATTTCTTCTGTAATTTGTGAGTTCTTTTTCGTTGAATGTGCTGATGTCCTTGCCATCTATGAGGACATTTCCTTCATCGTTTGTATCCATTCCGCCGAGAATATTTAAGACGGTTGATTTGCCCGCTCCTGATGAGCCGAGAATAATCGCCAATTCTCCTTTTTCTATTTCAAACGATATGTCGTTATTTGCAATTATTTCAGATTGTCCTGATTTATAGCGTTTATAGCTGTTTTTCATTTCAATATATGCCATGTTTCACCTCTTAAATAAACAATGTGTTGATTTATCTTATAAATTATTTTATATTAAAAGTAGAATTGTAACAAAACAATAGTGAACAGTTTGTTGATTTAAGGAGATTTTATGATTAGAGAAACAGATACCAGGGACAAATTAAAAAAAGCGTTGACGATTTTGTTGAACGAAAAAAGTTTGAACGATATTTCTGTGAGCGAATTGACGAAAGAGGCTCATATCAATCGTGGAACTTTTTATTTGCACTACGATGATAAAATGGATTTGGTGGATAATTTGGTGGAGGAAATCTTCGAGGAATTGAAGGAGATTTTGACGTCGGAAAAGGTCGGCAGCAAATATTCTTACGATATCATCAAAAAAGTTATCGATTATGTAAAGGATGATTTCGATTTTATTTACGCGTTGACGATGAATAGCTACAACTACATCAACGATATGTTGAGGAAGTTTTTGTTGGCGTTGATTGAAACACTTCCGGAGTTGAAGCATTCGATTGACAATCATCCGTTCTTGCCGAAAGATTATTCTACGGAGGTTTTTTTGTCGTTGAATTCGGGAATTATTTTACATTGGATTAGAAAAGGTGGCGTGGAAAGTACGGAAGAATTGGCAAATTATTTCTATCAAGTGAGCAATTTAAAAACGACTTAGCCATCAATGTGACTGAGTCGTTTTACGATTAATCTTCAATTATATAACTGTCGACTATTTCTCCGAAATATGTGATGTGAAAATCCTTGTTGGAGCCAGGATTTGTGCTATCGACATCTTGTGGGTAATTTCTTTTCAAAATATCGTCTGGAAGTAGGGACAAATCCTGTTCTTGACGATAAAGAAGTTTGCATTCAATAGTTAAAGGAAGTTCTTTGATTCCATTTACAGAAATAGTTTCTGGCTCAACGAGTGTGAGATTCGCTTCTTCTACTTTATCAACATCTCTTCCACTTTGACTGCCACAAACTTTCATGACTTTTTTGTCGTAGGAGCCGATTGGAACGCTGATTGTGAATTCTGGATTTGCATCCAATAATTCTCTTGTAAATCTTCCTTCTCTAACGTAGCAAACAAACACTGGCTTGTTCCAATTGTAGCCAATAGTTCCCCATGCAATCGCCATGCTGTTGAATTTGCCGTTTGCTTTCGTGTTCAAAAATATTCCTTTCGGTAGTTCCTTGACAATGTCTGATGCGTAGTCCATTACGTCGATTTTTCTTTTGTTCATTAGTTTTCCTTTCGTTTTGTTAATTTAAATAAATTTTACTGTTTCTGACAAATCTTTTCTTTTGTCGTGAAGTGGATTGATTTCAGAATCTTCTGCAGGATATCCAAGGTCTAGCATCATTAGCACTTCTTCTTGTGCAGGAAGACGGAACTTCTTGTGTGTGATGTCTGGATCCAAGAAATTAATCCAGCAACTTTCCAATCCTTGATTTTTTGCTGCTAACATCAAATGAGTAGCGACGATGGATGCATCTTCAATTCCAGAATCTCTTCTATCGCCAGGATATGTAAACACGTTTGTCTTATCAAATGTTACAAGCAAAACTGTACTTGCTCCATATCTACAAGGTGTCACTTCGTCGACTTTCTTCAAGTTTTTTTCTGATTGTATTACATAAATATGATGTTCTTGCAAGTTTTTCGCTGTTGGGGCTAGTCTTCCAGCTTCCAAAATCTTGTCCAATTTTTCCTTTTCTACCTTTTTGTCGCTATATTTTTTGCAAGAATATCGATTTTTGATTACTTCTTCAAAATCCATACTATTCCTCCCGTAATTTTTAAAAATCTAATACTAATATATCACATTTATGAGATTTTGTAATATTTTGACAAACAAAAAACCAGTACACATTTTCACGCGTACTGGAATATCCTATTAATTACTTTTGTTGAGTGAAGTTGTTGAAAACTTCTGTCAATTTTTGTTTTACATCTTCAGGGATTTGACCTTCTGATTCTTCAACTTTTTTGTAAAGATCAGGGTGTTGTTCTTTTACTTTGTTTACAATTTCTGATAGTGCACTACCTTGTAAAAATCCCGGTAATTTGTTCTTCAATTCTTCTGGAATTAAATCCATAATTTTTTGTTCTGTGTTTGCCATTGTTAATCCTTTCTTGATTTAAAATTATTTCGACGTTCCTACAGTACATTTATACCCACATTTGAACAAATTAAAAAGGTCCAACCAAAATGATTGAACCTTGTTGTATTATAATTTAACTACGTTAACTGCTCTGTCGCCTTTTTCAGAAGCTTCAACATCGTAGGAAACTTTTTGTCCTTCTTCTAATGTTCTGAATCCTTCTTGTTGGATTGCACTTTGGTGAACAAAAATGTCCTTGTTGTCTTCTCCTGTGATAAATCCGAATCCTTTAGTAGAATTAAACCATTTAACTGTTCCGTTACTCATAATATCCTCCTCGTTATTCCGCAGAATAACCGTACCACTGTACATTTTTATTTTTTGTGATAACTAATTAATTTAAGAGAATAAAATATTTTACAAAACTTTGATTCACTACCTTAATTACTTACTACTTTTTCAGTATACAACTTAAAAGTTATACTGTCAAGCATTTTTGATTAATAGTCTTTGTGTTTTATAAGTTTATCTTTTCATTTCTTTATGCTTCGCAGTCATAGATGTGACTGTTAATTTAAAAACTCTAGTTCTTGGAATTGCTTTTGGATTGAATTCAAAATGTTTTGTATGATATTTATCAGTCATCACGGTCAACGCTCTGAATTTTTCCTCAGCATCTGTCACATATTCTACGACTCCTTTTCCCATTATGCTCGAATAATTCATCGTGCAGTATCCTATTTTTCTATCAGAATACAAATCATGACCTGTGTCCATCTCGAAAGATGCCTTGTTGTTTTTGTCTATGAGTTCGTATTTGTATCCTTCCAACGCTCCATGAAAATACAACACCAAATCATCATCAATCACTTCATACCCAAAATTCAGCGGCAAAATATACGGATAGCCATCATCATCCACAAGCCCAAGCCTTACGACATCACACCAATCTATTATCTTCAATTGTTCCTCAAAACTTGTAATTTCACGATCTTTTCTTCGCATCTTATCTCCTTTTCTTTAACGATTTTAGATATTGTTTTTGTTCTGGTGTTATTCTGAAACTTTCCCTCGCTTTTTGAATGGTTTTATCGTGTGTCCAACTCTCCAGCAAATTATCTTCCAGCACGAATATAACATCGTCCCATTGTTTTGCCAATGCTGTCGCGAAAAACCACGCAACCATCATATTTACATAGTATTCTTCGCTTCTGATATCAGTCGCTATTTTCAAATACTCTACCTTGAACTCATCATCCAAGAAATATTTCATCAACAGGCAAATCGCCACTCTAATGGTGTAAGTGTGAGAGGATTGTGCCCACAATTTTATTTTTCCGATTAATTTATCGGTATTTTTGGTGAAAATTTTTGGCGAAATACAATCGCATACTGCCCAATTATCTATAAACGGAAGAAATTTTTCCAGGTGATTGATACAATCGTCGTAACTTTTCATATTAGAAATCATAATAGAATGAAGCATATTTTCTTCGTAGTATGTGTGTGGCAAATCTTTCATGAAAATTTGTGCCTGTTTTTCATCTATTTTCTTGGCTAATTTTCTCAAATCAGGCATTCTAACTCCAATTATCGTTGACTTGTCGATATTAGGAATTAGTTTTGCTTGAAAATCACGATATTTAAAATCTTGTAGAGATTTAAGTTCATTAATTATTTTCATTTTTATTTCCAATCAAAGTATAAATCTTATAACCAACGCTTACAGTCATCAAAATTCCAAATACAAAAAGCTTTACTGCAACTGACGAATTTCCTTGTTTGAAATATCCGTAACCTGCCCAGTACAGCAAGACTGTGACGATAGTAGCAATTATCCAAAAAATCACCACTAATATTTTGTAAATTTTGTTGAGCGTCGGATTGTCTTTTCTATTTCTAAAAATTCTTTCGAATAATGCTATAAGTCCTACAACTATCAGCACGTAAATTATATTATAAACAAATTTATTCATGACATCATCCTTTTTGTAAAATTCTATGTACAGCAATTTATGTTTATATTATAATATGAATGGTGATTAAATGAAATACGTGTTTTTGTTGAGTAGCAAGGCTGGAGCAGGCTCATTCTCAGAGTTAGAGCACTCAATTGTGAAGTGTTACTCAAGCAATAATTTGAAATATACAATAATAAAAACAGAACACAAAAACCACGCCTGTGAAATCGTTCAAAAATATTGTGATTGTTCGGACGTCGTTTTGTATGTGTGTTCAGGAGATGGAACATTAAACGAAGTAATAAATAAAATGAAAGAAATCAATGCTAAGTTCAGCGTGGGACTTATTCCATTGGGAACAGCGAATGATTTTTCTAAGAATTTCGATTATTCAAACTTCAAAATCGAAAACACAATCAAGCCCGTTATCGACGATATCGATTTAATCAAAGTCAATGGAAGATATTGTGTGAACGTGCTAAGTTTCGGTTTTGATACAGTGATTTTAAATTCTGCATATAATTTGTTGAAGAAAAACCCAAAACTCAGGGCAAATGCATACCCTCTTGCCGTTTTTCAAAATATATTTAAAATTCCAAAATACAAGCTGGAATCTAGTACAAGTAACGGACAAAACGGAGATGTGAATTTGAAAGGATATTATCTTTTAGGAGCCATTTGCAATGGTGGTTTCTACGGAGGAGGGTTCAATCCTTCACCATATGCAAATTTGACCGATGGAGTGTTGGAAATGTGCTTGGCAGAAACAATGCCATTGTACAAGATAATTCCTTTGATTTTCAAATACAAAAAAGGTGCTCATCTGTCACATCCCCTTATTCATTTTCAAAAATTGACTAAAGGAAGTATCAAATTCGAAAAGGAATTAATGGTCAACGTCGATGGAGAAATCTTCACGACTGATTTCTTGGATTTTGAAGTTATTTCAAAAGCATTGCGATTTGCTAAAGTTTGCGATTATAGGAAGAAATAAAGTTTTTGTCACGGATATGATACAATATCTGTGACAAAGGAGAATTTAAAATTACTCATTAAAAAATCAGAGCTTTTTAATCAGCTCTGATTTTTGTGTGTTATTTTATAAGATTTTTTAATGAATCAACATTTTCTTGTGGAACATATTTTTCTCCATCCACAAATATACATCTCTTACCTTAAGACTTGTAATTTCATACATTATTCTCTGTACTACCCTTCTTTTTTTACTCAAAAAAAACTTCCAAGATCGTTACAATCCCAGAAGTTATCCCCTATATTTTTACCTATTCAATTATTTTACATCATAGTCGAATTCATTTATTGACCTTTTGACGTCTATGTTTTGTTCTTTAAGAAATTCCATTTCTTTCAACCCTTTAGATTTTGCGACAACTGATTTTGGAAAAGACACGATTTCTTGGTTTATTATGCTGATATTGTTGTTTACGATTCTTTTTGCAGCGGCTAATTGTTCATTTTCGTCGCTAATTTCATCTTGTAGATTGATGAATTCTTGTGACGATTTAAGATCCGGGTAGGCTTCTGCAAGTGCAAATATTTTGCTGATTTCACGGTCTTGATTTTGTATTGCGGAGTTGAATTCTTTGATATTTGCATTTTGTCGAAGCTTAATTACATCCGAAAAAGTTGAGCTTTCATGTTTTGCGTATGATTTGGCTACTTTTATCATTTCACAAATTGTGTCGTATCTTTTGGCTAATGCTATATCCACGTTTTTCTTGGATTCGTCTATAACGACTTTGTATCGGTTAAATCTATTCGATGTTTTTACCCACCAAATTAATACTATAAAAATGATTAATGCAATTATTCCAATTGCTGTGAATTCCGAATTTAAAAATCTGTCCATAATTTCTCCTTATAATTTTTCACCTATTATATCTATTAAAGAGTAAAATCCTGATAATTTTTCTCTAACTTTTTCGTATTCTGTTGAAAGCGACAATTCATCAACTTGTTTTTTCGTTTGTGGTAATGCAAATAAAAACACATTCGATTCGAATGATACGGAGATGTATTGTTCATTCATGTATAAGCACACTCTCATTTTTTCTTTCCAATCGTTCAATAACTCTATAATTTTAGGATCTAGAATTAATCTTGTGTAGAAATCATCTGTTGAATATATTGCGTATGAGTTGTTGAATTCCAGGGATTCCGTCTCAATTCCTTTTTCTATTTTTGTTTTCTTGCCGTAGTTTCCATGATTTCTAAACCCAAGTACTTTACCTTTTTTTATGGGTACTACTCTTATGTGTCCATTTATTTTAGTGTCAAATTTGGCCATCAAAACCTGTCCACAAAAATCGATAATTTGTCGTGTGTGTCCTTCGCTATCTTCAGTTTCTGTATATGCTTGCATATTGGAAAACTCTGTTTTGTAATCATCACCAAATACTATGTGGCAGTTTCCAAAATAATACTGAGAATCAGGAACCAGCCTTTTCATTACTTTCACATCAATTTTCTTAGAATAATCAATTGTTGTATCCGGCAAGATTTCATTCAACACTGGTAATAGGAAATTATCAATGTAGGAGTTTGCAAGTTCATTTCTTCGTTGTTTTGAATATTTGTTCCAAAAATACACTATAGCAGCCATTACAAGAAGCGAATAAATATCTAGCATCGCTCTTAATGCAATAAATCCGAATATGGCACCTATAACTAATACAAATGGATTAATGATGTTATTCTTCATTCCATTTTTTACTGAATGTAGTTTTGATTGCATTTGTGGAGAATTTTCTATTTGTTTAATTCGTTTTACGATTTCGGGATTGGTAAATTTATCCCTGTATTTTTTCCTCACTGCTTTTCCTTTCACTCACTTTAATTGCACGTGTATTTATTTATATTTATACCCGATTATTCGTGAAAAATAAGCTATTTATACTAATTTTTGATATTTTTACAAATATTTTACACATATTTATTGTGTACACAAAAAAGACACCTTCTTACTGGTGTCTTCTACGTATAAATTTATTTTTTTGTTATGCTCATTCCTATAACCATACCCAAAAGCATACCGATCGATATAAAAGTCGCGATGTTGTCTTTCCCAAAAGCAGTTCCGAAACCCGCGCCTAGCATCATTCCTAACGCCATTCCAAGTGACATATAATTATCATCGGATTTATCTGATTGCTTTTTCGATTTTTTGATGACGATTAGGACTAATATCACTACTATAATCAAAGGTAAAAGTATTTTAAATATTTCCATATCTTCTCCTTATTATAAACCTTTCTTGAAACAAGTAATACTGTTTGATTCTTAATCTAATTGTAGAATTTCTTTAAATTCTTCTAATTCGTCTTCATTTTGGTTTTGCCGCATTTTCGTGGCCATTTTTATGACAATAAGTGAATCTTTTTGTGTAGATTCTAATATTTTCATTTATTTTACCTTTTTCTCTCAATTAGATTTTATTCTTAGTAAATTAACTTGTCAATGATCACAATAAAAAAACTGACCTTCTAAGTCTTATAACTTTTGAAGATCAGTTATATTTTATTCAGATAAATTTTTCCCCGATAATTTGTACACTTTTTTCGCTCTGTTTTTGAGTCTTGAATCGTGTGTTACACATATTAGTGTTGTTTTTTTGTTCAATTCATCGAGCAAGTCCAAGAATTTGTCGACGTATTCTTCATCCAAGTTAGCTGTTGGTTCATCTAGTATTAATAGCTCTGGTTCATTAATTAACGCCCTTAGAATCATTAATTTTTTGATTTCTCCCCCAGATAAGTTCTTAGCGCTGTTTAGTTGAAGAAGTTCTTCCATGTCGTATTTTTTGATGAATTTCTCATAATCAAAATTATCCACGCCTGAAATGTCTGCTTTCATTTCCAAGTTTTCCTTAACTGTTAGCGCTGGAAATACTATCAAATCTTGTGGTACAAATGATATTTTCTTGGAGCGAAGATCAGATATTTCTTCATCTGTAAAATCTTTTACTTCTTTGGAGAAAACTTGTACGCTTCCTTCATCGTAATTTAAAAAACCTAAAATCACATTTAGAAGTGTACTTTTACCTGCGCCACTTGCTCCGACTATCGCGATATAGTCATTTTCATTTACAGTTAGGTTTACATCTTTTAGTACTTCGTTTTTTCTATCAGAATTGATAAGGTAGCTTTTTGATAAATTTTGTATTTTCAATATTTCCATCTAATTACCTCTCAATGTTAGCGCTAATTCGTCTTTGGATATTTTGATTACGTTGAATATTTGCGTGATTAAGGCAATTACAACTACAACTAATAATGTTATCGCCGAAATAATTAGTATTTCTTTTGCATTAACGCTCATAAATGCCAAGTCCAAAGATTTCTCGATTTGACCGGAGAATAGCTTCACTGTGAGTATGGATAATCCAATTCCTATTACTGCCCCAATAAATGATAGTACTACTGAGTATTTTAGGATAATGGATTTTAGTTTACTCTTTGTTATACCAAGTATTCTAAGTGTTGCCATTTGTTTTTCTTTGTCTTTGAAATCAACTGTAAATATCGAAATTAATACGATTATTGCCATTATCAATGTAAATGTTAGTAGTATTTTCAAATATTTCATAAGAGAGAACATTTCTTTGGATAGATTGTCTACGAAGTTTTTGTTCATGACAACCATAGTGTGTGTACCTCTAAGTGATTTCATAAGGTTAACTGTTAATTGTTCACTATCTGCATTATCTTGTTTTTTTATTAAAATTGAAGATATTTCAGAATTTGGAACGTATTTTTGTGGATGAACTTTAACAGAATCTTGTAGCATTTTCTTCGCCGTATCAAAATTCATGAATATTGCATTATCAAATCCAAGACCAGTTTTCATTAATTTTGATTTCACTTTGTATTTTTTGCCGAAAAAAGTCAATGTGTTTGCATCAACTACACTCACATTATTTCCGATTAAAATTTCTCCGTCTTTCAATTCCTTTACATCTTGTTTCATCCAAGGTTTAATTGTAAAGTCCTTTTCAAAATCAATTCCTATAGCTTGGACAGGGAATGAACAACAAGATTCTTGAAGAGTCGCAATGTACAATTGTGGAGCTGCTTGTTTTACTCCTTTGACTTTTTGTACTTTATCAAGCACATCATTTTTCATGTAGAACTCAGAAGGTTTACCAGATACGAATAATGCTTCCTGTTCTTTGCCACTTTTTTCTGGAACAATCATCATATCTGCGCCCAATCTTTGTTTCATATTATCAATTGAATTGTTAAGTCCAATTGAAAAATACATGCTTACAAACAAAAGTGCAGACACTATCGCCATAATCAAAACTATTATAAATGTTCTGACAGGATTTGATGACATCCAGTTTTTAAGGTAAAGTTTATCTTTCATTGATACTCTTCTTCAATACCACAAGATAAGCTATTGAAATTATTGCAAGGATTATCGAGCAGATTGACACTGCTGGAATTGTCTTCATTTGACAAGCGGCACCTGCGTGTTTACAACCACCTATTACAAATTTTGCTAATAAGAATAAATCAATAGCTAAAACTGGAACTGCGATATTAATTCCCCATTCGATTTTTTCGTCTTTAATGATATATGCTATGATTAATAAAATCACGATACTTATTGCTATGACAAATACCGCATTTGACATGTGAAAGCATTTCATTGGCATTTTGCCTGGCATTACTTTGCATGGTTTTGCGATAACTTTTGGTATTAATGCTAAAATAACTGCCGCTACCAATTGTAAAATTTTCAAAATTTTCTTCATATTTTCCCTCTTAAATATTTAATGTTTCTAATATTATTTACTTTTTACATACAAATTATTTTATCATAAATATCATTAGTTCATTAATTGAAATTTTCTATAAATAACGCCGTTTTTTTAACTTTTTGCAAATTTTTATCATTTATATTCTAAAAATTATCTTACAAATATTGATTTATTAACATTTTGTAGTTTTAAATTACTTATAGATTTTTCCTATAAATAGTAAATCGTTTGTTAAATTTATTTACAATTGGGTATATTACTACAAAGTATTTGCGTATTTTGTAAAATAAAAGGTATATGATAAAATATATATATTAAATACCACGAAGAGAGAGATATTATGGATTTAAAACAATTAGAAACGTTCATAACTGTTGTGGAATGGGATAGTTTTTCTGAAGCTGCTAAAAGACTTTATCTTACACAGCCTACGATAAGCACCCACATCAAACAAATTGAAAATGAACTTAATGCAGAATTATTAAAAAGAACAACTAAAAAGTTAGAGCTTACTCCTGAAGGAAGAGAATTTTACAACTACGCTAAGGCTATTTCAAGGATTATGGAAAGCATGCAGGATTCTTTTTCAAAAAAAAGTCTAACTACTTTTAACATCGGTGCAAGTTCTGTTCCTGCAACCTATATTCTGCCTTCTCTTTTAACAAAATATCACAAATCTCACATCAAAACTTTGGTTAATATAATTCAATCAGATAGTTTAACTACGATTGACGGAGTTATAAATGGTTCAATCAATATTGGAATTGTAGGCATGACTACAATGGATAAAGAACTTACCTTTGAAAAAGTTCTAAGCGATAAGTTAGTAGTAGTCACACCATATAACGATTATTATAATGCATTGAAGAAAAATAATGTCAAGATAAGTTCTATTTTGAAGGAACCAATAATTTTTCGTGAACAAGGTTCTGGAACATTAAAGGAATCTATGAAGATGATAGACGCTTTAGGAATCAGCAAGAATTCACTGAATTTGATTGGAACAGCAAATAGCACAGAAACTTTGAAGCAATGCATTCGAAGTGGAATGGGAATATCAATTATGAGTAAACTTTCAGTAGAAGAAGAAGTTGCAAATAATCAATTGATTTCTTTCAAAATCGACGATTTCGAATCGGTACGTCACTTCTATCTTGTATATCGTTCCAACTCTTTACTCTCAGAGCCAGTTATAGATTTCGTAAAATTCACAAAAAAATACTTAGAAGAGAATTTTTAATTCATAAAAATAACCGCAATAGCTCATACTGTAAGCATTGCGGTTTTTTTTGGTTTGTTTTTATTAAACGAGATGAATTAATTTATATCAAAGTATAACGAGTGAGTCCTCTGGAAAAAATTTTATAAAATTCAATCGAGAAATTCGTAAAAAATTCAACTGTTTGAGCGTAAGCGAGTTTTGAATTTTAGAATTTCGAGATTAGAATTTTCAAATTTTTGTAAGCGAGACGAAATGAGTTATACTTTGATATATTTTAGGTCTCACTCACTTTACTTTTTTAGGACATTTAGCTACTACTCCCTTTTCATCAAATCACTTCAAATTTTTTTGCTTTTCCTTGTCTTTTTTGTCGATTATTTTAGCCATTATCAAGCTCACAACAGTAAGTCCTACTACCAAAATAATCGCTTGGTAGAATTCCTTGGATCCTACATTCAACACTTTATCTCCCAAATTCAAATACACAAGTGTTCCAGGAATTATTCCAAGAACTGATGCAAACATATATTTGGACAGGCTTATGTTCGTCAATCCAAATCCGTAATTTATAAGATTGTATGGAATAATCGGAATCAATCTGCAAATGAACAAAAGAGTGAACAGTTTTGAATCTGGTGCATTTAGTATTCTGTCCCTATTTTTTTCGGAGAATTTTTCATTAATCATCTTAACAACATAATCGTGTCCAATTTTTCTAGAAAGTTCAAACATAAGCAAGCAGTTCATCGATGCTCCTATAACTGTGTAAATACTTCCCTTAACAAGTCCGAAGCTAACTCCACCGATTAACGCTAATGCTGGCACTGGAAAAAAACCAATTGGAAGTATTGTGAACAATAAAATATACACAACTGCTCCCCATGGGCCAGATTTTTGTACCAAGTTTCTGATTGAATCATAAGGAACAAATACCATTAATCCGACTGTCAATGCTATCAATAGGACTATCAAAAATATTTTCTTAAATTTTTCCATATTTCACCTACTAATTATATTTGAATTCATTGTATCGTATAAATTTAATATAATCAACTAAAAAAATGCACACAGCCTACTAAGCCATGTGCATTTCTAATATTTTTAAACTTTCAAATCAACAGAGTATTCTGTGTCGTATTTTGAAATAACTGGTTTGACGTCTTCTTCGATAAATTCAACCACTTGTTCTGGACTTCTTCCAATATAAAGTTTGCCGTCTAAAAGTGAATTCAAATCGTCTTTGTTAAGATTAAAAGCTTCGTCTTTTTCCAATAATTCTAATAAATTGTTGTCTAGTCCTTCTTCTTTTACTCTTCTACCTGCAACCATTGAATATTCTCTGATTTTTTCGTGAAGTTCTTGTCTGTCGCCGCCACGTTTTACAGCTTCCATCAATATGTTTTCAGTCGCCATAAATGGTAATTCTTCATTAACGTGTGCTTTGATTTGGTTTTCGTAAACAACAAGTCCGTCTGTAACGTTGATTGCTATTTCCAAAATACTATCCACAGCCATGAAGCTTTCTGGAACGCTCATTCTCTTGTTTGCAGAGTCATCCAACGTTCTTTCAAGCCATTGAGTACTTGCTACAAATTGTGGGTTTTGAACCAAACTCATCACGTATTTTGAAAGCGATGAGATTCTTTCGCATCTCATTGGATTTCTCTTGTAAGCCATCGCTGATGAACCGATTTGTGTTTTTTCAAACGGTTCTTCCAATTCTTTTCTGTTTTGCAAAAGTCTGATGTCGTTTGTCATTTTGTGAGCTGATTGTGCGATTGATGATAGAACTTGAAGCACGTGATAGTCGATTTTTCTTGTGTATGTTTGTCCACTCACGCTAACCGCGCTGTCAAATCCCATTTCCTTTACGATTTTCTTTTCCAATTCTTTTACTTTGTCGTGGTCATTGTCGAAAAGTTTTAAAAATGATGCTTGAGTTCCAGTAGTTCCCTTTACTCCTCTCAATTTTAAATTTTCTTTTCTGTAGATGACTTCTTCCAAATCCATAAGAAAATCTTGAATCCACAAAGTCGCACGCTTTCCAACCGTCACTAATTGTGCTGGTTGGTAGTGAGTGTAGCCAAGTGTTGGCAAATCTTTGTATTTAATTGCAAAATCAGACAAGTGTTTAATCAAAATCGCTAACTTTTTCTCTACGATTTCAAGAGCATTTCTCATCACTATAATATCAGTGTTATCAGTTACATAGCAACTTGTCGCTCCCAAGTGGATAATTCCAGCTGCGTTTGGACACACTTCACCGTATGTTTTCACGTGAGCCATTACATCATGACGAAGAACTTTTTCGTATTCAGCAGCCTTGTCAAAGTCAATATCTGAAATGTGCGTTTGCAATTCTTCTATTTGTTCGTCTGTAATATTAAGTCCCAATTCTTTTTCAGATTTCGCCAATGCCAACCACAATCTTCTGAAAGTTTCAAACTTAACTTGAGAGCTGAAATTGTGGCTCATTTCGTGGCTTGCGTATCTCGTGTTTAATGGACTTTGGTAAATATCGTTGTTCATTATTTCTCCTTGAAGTATTCTACTGCATTTCTAAAAATATTTTGCTTGTCGATATCGTAAATATTTTTGTACAAATCGTCTGCGATTCTTTCAGTGTGACACATTCTTCCCAAAATCTTACCATCTCTGGATAAAATTCCTTCGATATTATAGTCTGATCCGTTTGGAGAGATTTTGTAAGCGGAGAAAACTTGTTCATTATCTAAAAGTTCTTGGAGTTTGTCTTCTTTGATTACAAATCTTCCTTCACCGTGTGAAATCGGCATTCTGTAAGTTTTGTTCAAGTCGATTCCATTTGTCCAAGGACTGTTATTAGTCAAGCACAAAGTGTCTACAAATGTCGCAATGTGTCTTCTGTTTGTGTTGAATGTCAAGTTTGGATCATCTTCTTGTGGTGATGTAACTTTTCCATAAGGAAGAAGTCCAGTCTTCACCAATGCTTGGAATCCGTTACAAATTCCAATTACCAATCCGTCGTTTTCGTTCAACAAATAATCTATCGCACTACTTATTTTCTCATTTCTTAGGATATTTGCCAAGAACTTAGCTGATCCGTCTGGCTCATCTCCTAGTGAAAATCCTCCAGGAATGGCAAATATTTGCGCTTTTCTAATTTTTTCAGCCAAAACATCAATAGAATTCAATATATCTTCTTGGTTTCTGTTTTTGAATAGAACAATTTCTCCATCTGCTCCATTTTCTTTGAACGCATTCAATGTATCCCATTCACAGTTTGTTCCAGGAGCTGCCAAGATTACAACGTGAGGTGTATCAGTTGGTTTCTTGGATTTCATTCTACGTTGTTCGATTTTTTTGTTTTCTATTGGTTTGTACTCGATTTTTTCTTTTGGTGTGAATACTTTATTTAAGACTGTAGTGTAGCCTTCTAGTAATTTTTCTGAATCTAATTTAACATCATTTACGATAATTTCATCTGCAAAATCACCGATGTGTTCGATGTTTTCGTCGTCATCGATGTATTCAACTACGAAACTTCCGTACATTGGGTTGTACAAATTATCAAATTTGATATTAAATCCAGTGTTTCCTACAGATTGTTCAAATATATTTGCCAACAAGCCTTTTTTGTCCAATGCAATCGCGGAAATAATATTTTTCTTTCTGATTTGTTCTGTGATAAAATCGAAATTTTCTTCTAATTTTTCAAGGTTCAATGTTCCATCTTCTTCGTAAACAGTTTTGACAAGACCGATTTTACCCTTACCTTTCAAATCATTTGTAATGATATTGTCCACATCTTCGTGAGTCACTGCAAATGAAATCATTGTTGGTGGAACCTTGATGTCCTCGAAGTTTCCACTCATACTGTCTTTTCCACCGATTGGCATTGCTTTAAAATATTTGGAAACAGTGAACGCTCCAAGTAATGCTTTCAATGGTTTGGACCAGATTTTTTTGTCTAGCATTTTTTCGTAATATTCTTGGAATGTCAATCTGATTAAGTTTTTGTCAGAACCCAATGCGATTAGTTTACTGATTGATTCTACAACTGCGTAGTATCCTCCCAAGTATTGAGATTGTTCCGACAAATCAGCGTCAAATCCGTAACTCATCATAGATACAGTTTTCATAACTCCATCCATTGTTGGAATCTTTGCAACCATCGCTTGTGATGGATTCAATTGTAATTTACCACCCATTGGATTGATAACAGTGTTTCTTCCGATTGTGGAGTCGAACATTTCGATCAAATCTCTCTTGGATGTGATGTTAAGTTGTTTTACTTTTTCGTATAACTTGTCGGCATCGTCTGATTTTCCAGTCAAAATTTCTGGAACATCTTCTGATACAACTTCAACTTCAGCGTTTCTGTCTGAACCATTTGTGTTGATGAAATCGTAGCTGATATCTGCAATCAAATCTTCGTCGTAGAACATTCTCATTCTGTTAGTGTCTGTGATGTCTGCAACAACAGTCGTTTCGATGTTTTCTGCGTCTGCGTATTTTACAAATTCTTCCAAATCTTTCTTGGCGATTACACACGCCATTCTTTCTTGTGATTCACTGATTGCGATTTCAAATGGTTTAAGACCTTTGTATTTCAATGGAACTCTGTCCAAATAAATATCTACACCATCGTGAAGCTCACCAATCGCAACGCTCACTCCACCTGCTCCAAAGTCGTTACATTTTTTGATTAAACTTGCAAGTTCAGGAATTCTGAAAAGTCTTTGGATTTTTCTTTCTTCAGGTGCGTTACCTTTTTGAACCTGTGCAGATTCTGTTTTGATACTTGTAACTTTGTGACTCTTTGAAGAACCTGTCGCTCCACCAATTCCGTCACGTCCAGTTCTTCCGCCAAGTAAGATTACGATGTCTCCTTTTTCAGGTTCAATTCTTTTGACATTTTCAATTGGCGCAGCTGCCATTACAGCTCCACATTCCAATCTCTTAGCAACATATCCGTCATGATAAATCTCATCTACAAATCCAGTTGCCAAACCAATTTGGTTTCCGTAAGAAGAATATCCCTTCGCAGCTTCTTGTGTGATTTTTATTTGTGGAAGCTTTCCATCCATCGTATCTTCCAATGAAGTAAGAGGATTACCTGCTCCTGTAATTCTCATAGCTTGGTAAACGAATGCTCTACCGCTTAGTGGGTCTCTGATTGCTCCACCCAAACATGTACTCGCGCCACCGAATGGTTCGATTTCTGTTGGGTGATTGTGTGTTTCGTTTTTGAACATCAACAAATAATCTCTTGTTTCATAGGCACCATCAACTTCCACGCGAACTTTGATTTTTACAGAACAAGCGTTGATTTCAGATGAAATTTCCAAATCATCAAACTCGTTTTTGCTTCTCATGTATTTGGACAAAATCGTTCCAAAACTCATAAGATTGATTGGTTTTTCTATTTTTAATTCTTCTCTGACTTTCAAATATTCTTCAAAACTGTTGTGAATTGCTTCATCAAGTTTTGTTTTTGCATTGAATTCAATGTCCAAGAAAGTGTTGAACGTTGTGTGTCTACAGTGGTCAGACCAATAAGTATCCAAAATCTTGATTTCTGTTTCGTTTGGATCACGGTCTTCTGATTTGAAATAATCTCTGATGCACTTCAAATCCTCATCATTCATCGCCAATGAGTGATCGTCGACGAATTTTTGAAGCTCATCATCTTTCATATCTCTGAAATTTTTGTATGTTTCGTTTTCCAAATTCTTAGGATTTTCTTGTTTCAAAGTTGTTGGAATACCAAGCAAATTAACCTTGTGACTGTCAACAGGGTTTACCAAATATTTTTCGATTTTTGCCAAATCTTGTTTGCTGGCGCCTTCGATTTCGTAAACTGTCGAAGTCTTGCAGTCGACATATTCATCCAAAATCAAGCTTACTGTGTCAAGCACACCTTGTTTTCTTTGGTCGAATTGTCCTGGCAAATATTCTACAGCGATTGCGTTTTTCATATCAGCTTGTAATTTCAACGCATCTTCTCCATAGAACACATCATCTACAGATTTTTCGCTAAGGACAGTGTAGACAATTTTTCCCAAATTATCATCGCTAATTTCCAAATCGTATCTCTTGTAAATTACGAATTTATCCAAATCAATTCCAAGTAAGTTTTCAATTTGCTTTTTCTTTTCCTTAGATTCATAATCGTATTCATCTTTTTTTCTGACATAAACTCTTTTAACTCTAGGACCAATATCAGTTCTGTGATACATATTTTTAAAATCCACCTTTTCTATATCTTCATAACAAGCCTTAATAACATCATCGAAATTCTTCTTAGAATTTACAATATTTAACACACGACCGCCGTTTGTGACGATTTTGCCGTCGACTTTTTTCGTTCCTGCATGAACTACAACGCTGTCCATCTTGGATATTGTAATCTCATCGCCCTTGTCATAACTATCTGGATATCCACCAGCACTTAGCACAACGCAAAGCGCCTTGTTGTCATTTATTTTTAAATCGACATCGGATAATTTCCCCTCGCTTGTTTTCATCATTATATCGAGCAAATCATTGTCGATAAGTTCAAGCACGACTTGAGTTTCAGGATCTCCAAATCTCGCATTAAATTCCAACACGTAAATTCCATCATCAGTAATCATAAATCCTATGAACAACAATCCTCTGAAATCAATGTTTTCTTCTTTTAATCCTGTGAGAATTTTGTCCAAAACGCTTTTTTTGATTCTATCTACAAATACTTCTGCCTCGACATTTGGAGCATAAGTTCCCATGCCACCAGTGTTTGCTCCCATTTCTCTTTCAAAAATCTTCTTGTGATCCTTCGCAGTTGGAAGTGGAAGAATCGTCTTAGAATCAGTAAAGCACAACAAACTCATTTCAAATCCGTCGAGAAATTGTTCGATGACAACCATGTTGTCTTTTTCTAGAACATCTTGCAGAATCTCCTTCAAATCATCAGAATTATCTACAATGTAGACACCTTTTCCAGCTGCAAGGCCATCTCTTTTAACGACAACTTTGCCATTTTCTTCCAACAATTTATTTGCAAAATCATAAGACTCATCATAATCTTTGCTTTCCAAATACTTCGCTGTTTTGATGTCGTATTTTTCTAAGAATTTTTTCGTAAATGATTTTGAATTTTCAAATTCCGCAGCTTCTTTTACAGGTCCAAATATTTTAAGACCATCTTCTTCGAACAAATCTGAAATTCCGTCGCACAATGGATTCTCAGGGCCAACAACTGTGAAGTCTATTTCATTTTTCTTTGCAAATTCAAGCAGACCTTGCAAATCATCTGCTTGAATATCTACGTTTTCTCCGATATCTTCAGTTCCAGCATTGCCTGGTGCGAAGAAAACTTTCCTATTTTCATCAAAAGATTTTATTTTACGTCCAAGCGCGAACTCTCTGCCACCTGAACCTACAACTAAAATTTTCATAAAACCTCCCAATTTTTAATGTTTGAAATGTCTGTTTTTTGTGAACACCATGCTAATTCCGTACTCATTGCATTTATCGATGGAGTCTTGGTCTTTTATACTTCCACCTGGTTGAATAATAGCTTTTACTCCTAATTTGTGTGCAAATTCTACGCAGTCAGAAAATGGGAAGAATGCATCTGATGCCAATACGCATCCTGAAAAATCAACGTCCGGGTGATTGTTGGCTATGTTTTCTAACGCCCAAATCCTAGATGTTTGTCCTCCACCAATTCCCAAAGTGTGAGAATCTTTTGCTAGTACAATTGCATTTGATTTTGTGAATTTAACCACTTTCATGGCAAATTCCAAATCTTTCTTATCTTCATCACTTGGTTTTTCGTCAGTAACTACGTTGTATTCGTCAACACCGAAGTCCTTGTCTTGGATTAAAACTTTTCCGTTCAAATACTTAATGTCTTCTTTTACTGAATCGTTGTCGAATTTTATCTTAACAAGTCTGATGTTTTTCTTTTTAGTCAAAATTTCAAGCGCTTTTTCATCGAAATCTTTTGCAGCTATAATTTCCAAGAAAATTTGACTCATTTCTTCGGCACATTTTTCATCTACAACTCCATTGATGGCGATAATTCCACCGAAAATCGAAGTTGAATCTGCCAAGTAAGCCTTGTGGTACGCTTCAGAAACGCTGTCTGCAATTGCAACTCCACATGGAGATTGGTGCTTCAATGCAACACAAGAATTTGCACCCAATTCGTCTGCTAATTCCACTGCAACATTCAAATCGTTGTAATTGTTAAAGCTCATTGCTTTTCCGTGAATAACCTCGCAATCTGTCAATTTGCCGTTTACAAATGGGTCTATGTAAAGATTGGCACTTTGATGTGAGTTTTCACCGTATCTAAGTTCTTCTTCTTTTTTGAAACCAAAAGTTCTGTAGTCACTACGTTCTCCAACTTGTTCTTGGAAATATCTTGAAATCACAGAATCGTAGTAAGCTGTCAAACTAAAAGCCTTCATTGCTAGTTTTTCTCTGTATGAATTATCCACGTTGTCGTTTTTCAATCTGTCGATAAGTTCGTCGTAATCAGACGGATCTGTTACAACCAAAACGTCCTTGTAATTTTTTGCGGCACTTCTTATCAAAGTTGGACCACCGATATCGATGTTTTCAACGATGTTGTCATGGTCACCTGTTTTTAATGCGTTTTGGAAATCGTACAAATTAACCACAACAATGTCGATTGGTTGAATGTTCAATTCTTCTACAGTTTTCTTGTGTTCTTCATTATCTCTCTTATACAAAATTCCACCGTGAACGTATGGTGACAAAGTCTTCACTCTGCCTTGCAAAATTTCAGGAAAATTTGTAACCTTGGAGATGTCTATTACATTTACTCCAGATTTTTCGATTTCCTTGTAAGTACCACCTGTAGATATGATTTCATATCCCAATTCTTGTAAACTCTTTGCTAATTTTCCAACATTTGTCTTATCCGTAAGTGAAATTAATGCACGCATGAACTCTCCTCCAATTTTTTTATAGCATCTTTTAAAATGCCATGTTCTATTTTCAAAACTTTCTTTGCTATCTCATCTTCCGATTTACAATCAGAAATATCCACAGACCTTTGAAGTAAAATATCTCCATCGTCTAATTTTTCATTCACGAAATGCACAGTTGCACCGCTAATTTTTTCCTTATTAGCAAAAACTTTTTCGTGAACATGGATTCCATAACATCCCTTGCCACCGTATTTTGGAAGCAATGATGGATGGATATTTACAATTGTAAACTCATTTATAATTCTCTTTGAAACTTTAGGCAAGAAACCTGCCAACACGATCAAATCTACATTTTTTGATTTTAAACAATTGATGATTTCTTCGTCATCTTTTGAAACCAAAGTATCCACGTTGAAATCTCTTGCAAAACCAAGACCAGCTGCATTTTTGTTACTAACCACAACAACAATATCGCTTTTGAAATAATTGTCTTTTTTTGCATCCAACAGAGCTTTCAAATTGGTACCAGTACCTGAAATAAAAACTGCAATATTCATTTAATCACCTATATAACTATCGGATCTACTGGATAATCTCCATCAAAACAAGCCTTACAGAATTTGTCGATTTTGTCGCTGCTGGATTTTACCATTCCTTCCATTGAAATAAACGCTAAGCTATCTGCCCCGATTTTTTCACGGATAGCTTCGATATCCATGTTTGCAGCAATCAAATGCTTTCTTGAAGGAGTATCGATTCCGTAATAGCAAGGGAATTTTACAGGTGGCGATGTAATTCTCATGTGAACTTCTGTCGCACCAGCTTCTCTAATTCTTTGAATCAAATTAGCGCTTGTAGTTCCTCTTACAATGGAATCATCTATAAGTACAACTCTCTTTCCTTTTAATACATGTCTTAGTGGATTTAGTTTCAACTTAACGGCCATTTCTCTTTCTTTTTGAGTTGGTTTGATGAATGTTCTTCCCATGTATCTGTTTTTTACCAAACCTTGTGCGTAAGGAATTCCTGTTTTTTGCGCGTAGCCAATCGCTGATGGAATACCTGAATCTGGAACTGGAACTACCAAATCAACATCACATGGAGATTCTTGTGACAAATATTCTCCGCATCTTCTTCTAAAATTGTATGCATTTGTTCCATCTAATGTGGCATCTTCTCTTGCGAAGTACACATATTCAAAGAAACAATGACGTGGTGCTTCATCTGTTGTATACATCGAAGAATTTGCTCCTTCTTTGTCTACGACAATTATTTCTCCTGGTTTAACATCTCTGATTTCAGTTGCTCCGACGATTTCTACTGCTGCATTTTCAGATGCAAACACAACATCTTCATCATTTTTCCCCATAACAAGAGGTCTAATCCCCAAAGGATCACGAAATGCTACAAGCTTATCCTTCAAGCACAACACAACAGCGTAGGCTCCTTTGATAAGTTTCATTGTTTTTTTGATAGCTTCGACAATGTCTCCCTTGTAATATCTAGCAATCAAATACAAAATAACTTCACTGTCAATCGCCGTTTGGAACATCACGCCATCTTCTTCAAGTCTAGTTCTTAAAATTTGATGGTTGATAAGATTTCCATTGTGTGCCAAACTCATTTCAATTCCTTTAGCAAAAGCCATCAATGGTTGAGTGTTGTAATCGTGAGAACCACCAGCTGTCGAATATCTTACGTGTCCAATTCCTACATTACCGACTAAATTATTCAAATTTTCTTCCTTAAACACATCGATAACAAGTCCCATGCCTTTTTCTCTATGTAGGTTTTCACCGTTACTAACGGTGATACCACAGGATTCTTGTCCTCTGTGTTGTAAGGAGTTAAGTCCGAAAAATAATTTCTTATTAACTTCGGACTTAGAATATATCCCTATAACTCCACACATCCTAGCCTCTCATTCTATTTAGAACTTCTTTGTAGCCTTCTGTCAAATCTCCCAAATCTCTTCTGAAAATATCTTTGTCTAATTTTTGGTTAGTGTCTTTATCCCACAATCTGCAAGTATCTGGGCTGATTTCGTCAGCTAATAAGATTTGTCCGTCATCAGTTTTACCGAATTCTATTTTGAAGTCAACTAATTTTAAGTTAATTTTTAAGAAAAATTCTTTAAGTAATTCATTGATTTTCAAAGTTTCTTCTCTTAAATAGTCGTATTCTTCTTTTGTGATAACTCCAAGAGCAATTGCGTGGTCTTCGCACATCAATGGATCTCCCAAATCATCATCTTTGTAAGATAATTCGAAAGTTGGTTGATTTAAAACTTTTCCTTCTTCAACGCCGTATCTTTTTGCAAAAGAACCTGCAGTGATGTTTCTAACGATAACTTCAAGTGGCATGATAGTAACTTTTTTAACTCTCATATCAGTATTGTTGATTGTTTCGATGTAGTGAGTTTTGATGCCGTTTTTTTCTAGCATTTCAAAAATCATAGTAGTGATTGCCAAGTTTAATTCGCCCTTACCAGCAATTGTAGCTTTCTTTTCACCGTTACCAGCTGTTGCATCATCCTTGTATCTGATGATATATTCATCAGCCTTTTCTGTTAAATAAACTTCCTTTGCTTTACCTTCGTACAATTTTTCCATAATACCCTCCTAAAATAAAAAAATAGAGAATTCTAGATAGAATTCTCCTAAATTTTTTGACAATTATACACTTTTTTATTGGACGCAAAAATAGCTATCAATTTGCCTCTCAATTTATTGATAAGGCTTAGATCGTGATTTGTAAATCTCAAATCAAAAAGCTTTTTTATGAAATTTATTGAAATATCAATAACGCTCATCATTTTGCCCCCACTAAAATAATTTACAATATATTATATCACACAGACCTATAATTTGCACCATGAAATGTTAAAAAATAACAAACAATTTCATACACTACATTATTGTAAAGTCATTGTAAATTATTTTGCACTCATTTCACGTGCTTTTTCAACACAGGCAAGCTGAGCTTGAATGACGGCATTCCTAAGCCCGTATTTTTCTAAAACTTCCACAGCCTTAATTGTCGTTCCTGCTGGTGAACACACCATATCTTTCAATTCTCCTGGATGTTTGTGAGTTTCCATTAACATTTTAGAAGCGCCAAGCACCGATTGTGCGACGAATTTATATGCCATATCTCGTTTCATTCCCGTTTGTACAGCTGCATCAGCCATCGCTTCCATAAACATAAACACATATGCAGGAGACGATCCGCTAACTCCAATCACACAGTCCATCAAACTTTCGTCTATTACTTCGCTTTTTCCAAACGAATTGAAAATATCCGTCACGATTTTCAAATCATCATCATTTATATTTTCATTCGGACAAATCGCAGACATTCCTTCCCCGACAAGACATGGCGTGTTCGGCATCACACGCAAAATCTTGTGGTCTTTTCCCAAAATTTTTTCAATATCTGAAATATTAACCCCTGCTGCAACAGAAATCACAATAGTTTCCTTATTAATATTATCCTTGATTTCTTCCAAAACTGTTGGAATAATATGTGGCTTCACTGCAAGTATTACAACATCAGAATTTACACAAGCTTTCTTGTTGTCAGTAGTCGTGTTCACTTTCAATTCTTCTTTCAAATCGTTTAATTTCTTCTCAGATTTATTTGAAACAAAAATTTTATCTCTATCTATTAACTTAGATTTCACAACGCCAGAAATCATCGCAGATCCCATATTCCCAGCGCCAATAAAACATAATTTATTCATAAATACCTCGCTTGATTTTCTTAACTATATTCTATCAGATTTCATAAAAAAAGAGCTAGAAATCAACTAGCTCCAATTAGAATTTATTTGATTTTTTCCAGAACTTCTTTTGTTTTATCCGCATTCATGTGGTGATAGAATTTGCCATTAATCATAATATTGGGGCCATCTTTACATTTTTTGAAACAATTTTGAGTTCTGAGTCGAATTTTTCCATCAGCAGATGTTTCATTAAAATCCATTCCAAGCTCTTTTTTCACCGTCATCAACACTTCCATCGAACCGTTCTTCGCACATCTCGGTCCCGAACAGCACACAATCTCGTATTCAACCTTTGATTCTTTGATAGATGGAATGAATTTAATAATCGTCTTGATGTATTTTTCATCAATATCAAAAGCGTCTGCTATTTGCTTTTGGTGACTAATCGAAACACAACCAAAAAAATCCTGGCAATTTCTAATAGAAACCTTCGCTCCCTCTTGGCTACCCTTGCCAAAACTCTCCACAGCTTCCTCTAGCTTTTCCTTGAAAATCAGCTCCTCATTCTTTCCTTCACACATATAATCACCCTCTACCTTTTTTCTTATTAAGTTTATTATTAATATATATACTTATATCCACAAATTGATCCAGACTTCTGAACGCTTAAAAAATTGCAGAACGAATAGCAAAATCTTCGTGACTTTCTGGCAATTTCATCATATTGAAATGATTTTTCAGAAAATCAATTCTATTTTTTACTTTCGTGATTTCTTCACCATTTCTCAAATTTTCAGAAGTTTCAATTAAAATATCCGAAATGTATTTTCCATCTGAGTATTCAGCAGGAATTGTCTTCAAATCATGATACATCTCTTCTAATAAATCCATCTCCCTATCTCTCAAACGCAAATTGTCCAGTATATCTCTGCTATTTTCAATTAAATTATCATTTTCAATTATCGCAATTTCAATCGCCTTATCGATGTCTTCATCAAGTTTTGAAATCTTGTCTTTGTATAACTTCACATCTAAATGTGTTATCAGAGATTGGCCGAACAAATTCAAAATGAATGTCATATCTTCGTCAATATTATCGATTAACTTGTTTAATCTATCTTGGCTTGTAGGAGCGTAGAAATTGGTTAGCATTGCAAATCCTGTCCCTATAAACACTAGTGCCATTTCATTCAAAATAATAGCTGAGTCAATTCTTCCGAACGCCAATAAATGTGTCACAATTACACTTGAAGGTCCCAACCCCAGCTCTATCGTTAACAAAAAAGACACAGGCACAAATAAAAGCAAATACAATCCGAAAACCCAAGTTTTGTATCCTAATTTTTCAAATAAAAATCCTCCAATCAAAAGAGCGATTATTGCGGACAAAGTCCTCTTCAAGCCACCTTCTATCGTAGCTTTTCTCGTATCAAACACATTGAGTATTGCAATAATTCCTGCCGCAGCTGCAAATTCAAGAGATAACTCTTGCGAGACAATTATCGCCAAAAGTGAAGCCAAAGCCGTTTTAATAGTTCTAGATACTATCGATTTTTTCATAATAAACTCCTATATACTTTCGTTGTATTATTTATACCCAATTTGTGTTTCAAATGGTAATTTTAGCCACAATAAAAGCACCTACAAATGTAGATGCCTAATGATTATTTTCAATATCTATCAAACTCAAAACCAACGTCATTATCATAATGAAAAATGTAAAAAACGCGTATAAAAAATTGGCACTCATAATATTAAGCTTGAAAAGCGCCGCAATGCAATAAGCATATATACTAAACCAAAAAACAAATAGTGACCAATCCTTTTTGTTTTTGAACGTAATTGATTTGTGATGACTAATTAAAATTGAAATCAATTTTATAAAAATAAAAATCCAAATCAACAAAAATGCAATGCACGAAAACCATTCATCAGTTATTTTATCTAAAACGAGTGAAATTCCACTTGCCACCGCTACGAACAATACTGCGCAAATTCCTATCAATAGCGATTTACCGATGTTAAGATCTGATTTGCCAGAAGTTTTGTCCCATTGTTTCAAAGTCATAAAAATAATTGCTGGCACTTCAAACATATATCCCAAAAAATTAACCCAAATTACGCTCATGAACATATGATGATTGATAGCAAGAGTGATTGGGCGCCCATCCCACACCCAGAAGCCTCCGTTTAACCTTATGGCCACTACATCCAAAAGCAAATCCATGCTCACAATCAGCCAACCACTCAACAAAGCCTTCATTACATTGCTGATTGAAAACTTGTTTGCGATTCTAAGCGCACACACGCTGATTCCTCCCCACATCAGGCCTCCGAAAAAGGGAAACTGATACGGATAAAAACCAATACTAATGAAAAAATCATTGCTATAATGATAAATATCTGTAAATCTCACTGCCAAAAGTTCCAAGCAAAACCCAGCCAAAGCTCCCGAAATCAAAAGACCAAGCTCTCTGTAGTTTTTGCTTTTCAAAATATCGACAACCAAGACAAATACGATAAAATAGCATAAAATCTCAAAACTATTAATCCAGTTCATAATTTTCCCCACTCTTATCTCGATCTGCTACCCACAATTAATCCCATCAACGAAATCGCACCGTAAATAAATATATAAATTGTGGCACTTTCATTCATATAAACAAGTACGTAAGGCACAAAAATCGCCATAACTAAAAGAGGGTAAAGAATGTCAAAAGAATTCTTCTTTCCACATATTATTGCATTCACAAAAGTTATAACAGGAATTACAAATAATAAAATAAACATTGCACTGCCCGTATCTTTCATTAACAATGTCAACAAATAAAAACAGATTATGTTAACCATTAAATATGGCAAAAGTTTTTTAATTCTATTCATAATATCTAATCATTTTCGTCAATTGATTTGAACGATTGCAAATTATAATCTGATTTCAATTTCTTGAAAAATATACCAGTATCATAGTTTTTATGAAAAGATAAAGTTGTCTCAATCATAGATTTATCATCCATATCCTCATCAATTATGTCGAGTTTTCTCACCTCTACCCCTTGTTCTGAAGTAAAATCATAAAAGCTATTTTGATCAAAATTGTTATTATTAAATATCATTGAGTAGGATTTTGTAGTTTTCTTGTTGATTAAATCACTGATTCCTTTAAGTGAAACCAAAGTTATCAGACAAATAACAGTTGCAATAATTGCCCCTTCATAATATCCAATTCCTACAGCAAGTCCAATCGCTCCTGAAAGCCACAAAGTCGCAGCCGTAGTAAGACCTGAAACACCGTTCTTTTTTTGAAGAATGGTACCTGCTCCCAAAAACCCAATTCCACTCACAACTTGACCTGCAAGTCTTGCAGTATCTCTTGCTTGGTCCTTAGAAATATCACCTATCGCATCTATACCTATGAGCATAATCAAACACGCCCCAACACTAACAATAATGTGAGTTCTAAAACCCGCAGCTCTGTTCTTGATTTCTCTTTCTACACCAATAATAGCGCCTAGTACAGCAGCTAAAATCAACTTAAATGCCACTAAAAAAATATCCATAAATTCCTCCTCATATATTTATACCCAATAATTGTTGTTAATAAGTCATTTTACAGAAAACCAAAATAAAAAAGACGATATTTCTATCGTCCTGTGGATTATTATTTTATAAAATTCAAAAAATCTTATTTGCTATTTATTAAGTAAACATAGAAATCTCGGATGGAATTTTCTCCAAAGAGAATATCCGCTCAATTACTATATCTACCTAAAAATTTCTCAGATATGGCACTATAACATCATAGAATTTTTTGCTCCACTCTGCATGAAACTTTGCCATCTGCAACCAATCAGTTTCGTTTTTTATACTTACATTATTTAGTTTATATGAAATTTTTGATGTCTTCATATCATCTTCGCGACTCCAAACGAGGGATACTCCAAGTGCTTTTTCAATATCATCTTTATATCTTATAAGCATATCAAAAGCTTTTTTATTCTCTTCTTTCTTAACTTTTCCTAAGTACAATTCAACCATTGCGAAATCAAAGTTAGCCACGCAGTTAATTTTAAAACCGCTAATTCCAAAAAAACCGCTAATCCAGTTTGATTTTGATGGATTTACGTTAGCAAAAGAGTTGCCCTCTTCATGAGCTTCTTTTATTTTTTCTAATGCATATGCCCAGTACTTTCTTCGTAATTAATATCGCGTTCCTGTTTCTTTATCTACACTTTCATTTTCATCACGTAAGTAAAAAACCAAATCACTTGGATCGGCATCATATAATTCAAACACTCTATTCAATACGGAAATTTTGCTTTGTGTACTTGAATTAGTCCATACGAAAATGCCATCTCCTATTTCAACGCTCTTTTTGAAATCTGATTCATTCGTTGTAAAATGTCTTGCAACATTATCCTCTGTAGAAACGGCAAGTTTTATGATTATACTCCTGTCTTCTGCATATAGAATTTGCAATACTTTCTGGAACATTTCTACCCAACTTGAAACTGGTTGTTCTGTATTTTTATAACTGAAGCTTGTAATTAATCTTCCGCTTAATGAAGCATCGTCGTCCAAAGTAAATGAATCCATCTGTTTTTTTGCCGGCTTAAATTTGCTTGTCGGCGCGGCCCAAATTTCGAGAGCCCTTCCCATCAAATATTTGCTACGTTCTTCGAGTTCAGTCAAAGTCCATTTATCTTTCTTGGCAATATAAGTGTTCATTCGAATGCCACTGTCTTCAAATCCATTCTTCATTGATTTCTTCTCTTCAAATGTACTGTTACTATATTTTGAGTTATAAGCAGTCAAAGTCAGATTTGCAATTCGATGAATCCATGTCTCATGAATTTCTTCATAGTCATCACCAAGCGCCCTTACCTACGCTGGAGTCAGATGTTGCGGCATAATATGCTCGATGGAATAAGTCCCATCATCACAATGGCCATATACATCTTTATCTTCTGCAGTAGAATAATTTTCCAGACGTTCCATAATATAAACCTTATTCTTGCTATTCATTTGGTAAACAGGTCTCTCTGTAAATTTTTCAGAAAATTCATCGTCGTTAGGAAAGCGCGCTCTTTCCTTCTTTGATAAAAGTGCATACTTAAATTTCTCAACATATTCCTGATCATTACCTTCATATCTCGTGATTTCTCTATGAAGCGTATAAAATATTTTACTCAATGCATTTGCCGGTAGATCACATATTGTTCTTCTGAATACATAATTTTCTGTAATCAAAAATGTTTCGGAAAGCTCTGACATATCCAGTTTATTTTCATCATAAAGCCTTAATACTTCAAGGAAGAATGGTCTTGTAACTGTTGTCTCCAATCTGTTTAGCCTGTATATACATGCATCTAAAGCCTTATTCTTTGTGCTACCACATAGCAAAATTTCATATCGTTTAGCATATGCCAGTAAATCTTTCAAAAGCTCTTCTGTTTCGATCGATTTTTGCTCAACGTACTCTTTAAAGCTGATATAAATCTTTCTCTGTGATGGTATTGCCAGCTGCTTGATGCTCAAATAATCCCTTACAAAGGAGCTAACATCATATTTAGTACATTCTTCAATTCTGTTCCAATATTTATCATAGTACTCATCTTGTTCTTTTGAAGGTAGGCCCATCAATATAAAGTTCCTGATTTTATCACCCTCGCTCAAGTCAAGACCAGTTGAGTTCAAGCTTTCAAATATTAACTGAGGGTTATCCTCATTGTTCAACGTTATGTTAATAATCTCCAATCTGCATATTGCATCAAACAATTCATCAATCGTTATTTCCTGCTTTTGGATTCTTTCATAGAAATAATTGTAGTTAGTGGTAAGATTTGACTCCATAATGTATTCATTAACCTCATAAAACAGCTTACCAAAAGCCTTTTGATCGTTTTTTACAGGTTTTAGCTTAATACGAGTTTCCTCTGGCTGATATTTATCAACCAAAAAATCCTCATAAATCTGCTTGTCTAAGAAACCGTCTCTCGGAATTACTATCCCAGACTTAATAAGATTATACATAGCTAAGAGCAATAATGACACCGTTGTTAGCCTTTGCTGGCCATCGATTACAAGAAACTCCGTATTTCTTCCAGATGGTTCATAAACAGAAACCAAACTCCCAAAGAAATGACTTTTTCTTTTGTTTTTTATCACTTTAACAAGGTCGTCAAAAAGCTGTTTGCAGTTCTCTATCTTCCAGTCATAGTTACGCTGGTAAATCGGAATTATGAAACGTTTTTTGGAACCTTCCATATACTCTATTAATCTACATTCTGAACCTTTCATGCTACCTCCTTGTATAATTAACGCATAGTAATTAGTGATTTTGATTTTTACTATATGATAATCACAAACTTGTGAATTGGCTTTTTCTCTTTTTTCATTATATCAAATAATTATTGTGGACAAGTCATTTAATGGAAACTAGAATAAAAAAAGACGATATTTATATCGTCTTGTGGATTTTGTTTAGAAAAAATATATTTAATTTTTCTAAATTTCAATATCTCTATTAATTATTCCCTTGTCTTTTCTTTTAAAATTTCTGCAATTTGTTCAACTTCTGGTATTTTATCAGTATTTAATATTCCAGTTAAATCAAATATTCTCGCACCCATTGATCCTCCTGTGGACACTTTTTTAAAATCTGTTTCATAAAATTTGTCAACAAAAAAATATTTATGCTTATAATTTTTCAAATCATAACCATAGCTAAGAGCATCTTCCATTGCTTTTACAATAGTGCCTTTACGTTCCTGTGTTGCTTCTCCTAATTCAGCTTCATATTCAATTTCTCCATCTTTTTCTACAGCAGCAATTATCGCACACACTTTACCTATTAATCTTATGCTCTTTTGTGTGTATAATCCTAAATAATCATAAGGTCTAAATCCTCTTTCTGCCCCTTGGTAATACACATTGTTATCCTTGTTGAAATCAAATGTTTTACTAGCAAGTTGCATTCTTAAATATTTCCAAGAATCTGATGTAGGAATAAGACCATCTGTATAACAGTAATCTCTATAATCATCCAATATATCTTTGATTTCATAATCACGATCATCAATGACCTCTTCAATTGCATTTGCCAATAGCTCGAAAGTTGTGTTTATGTGCATAACAGGATATTTTTGAGTTTTGTTATACTTTTCTAGTTCGATATTAAATTTCTTTAACTTTATTTTTTCCATCGGCTCAGAAGAAAGTGTTATTAATAATTTCTTTTTCACATCTCCAAAGGATTTCAAATGATTAAATAATTGGCTATCATAAAACCAATCTGTCATCTTTGTCTCCACAACGATCTTAAACCCTTCTTGATTAATAGTCGCATCTGGTATACTATCTTCACTTTTCTCTTGTAAATTAAAAACTATCTCTGGCTCAAAGGAATCCATAAAAAATTCACTTTTTAAAAACCTAAAAAATTTATTAGGTGAATAAGAATATAGTCTTGAAATTAATAACATTGTATTAGCAGTAGCTACATTCTCTTTTTGATGATATCTTTGAAAATAATGTATTCTCATTGTGTTCTCCTTTAAAAATAGATTCTGTGATATTGCAATATTTTTCTCAAAATTCTCGTATGCGCAATCTTTATATAAATCCCAAAACTATTAAGGTCTTAATGCAGTAATAGGTACTACGTAAACACCATCATTTCTTTTATATGCAAAAGGTGATTTGGCACATAGCACCATCATAAATGATGGTTTGGACATGTTTTTTGTATCTATTTTGGATGCTAAATCTTTTAAAGTCTCAACGCCTTCTTCAATTGATTTATCGCCACCGAGTTTAATTTCAACAAGCCCATAAGCGCCGTTTCTGAGATGAATCACTGCATCACATTCTAATCCGTACCTATCTCTATAATGATAAACTGTTCCGTCTAAATAATCTGTATAAATTCTTAAGTCACGAACGCATAAGTTTTCAAATAAAAAACCCATGGTGTTTAAATCAATTAGTAAATCATTAGGACCCATACCTAATGATGCCGTCGCAATAGATGGATCCGTAAAGTATCGGGTATCTGTTGTTCGTATGGCTGTTTTTGATCTTAAATTCGGATTCCACGCCGGAGAATCTTCTATGACAAATATTTTTCTTAAAGCATCCAGGTAAGAATAAAGTGTTTGCTGATCAAATGTATCTGATTGATTTGCTAGCATATCTTGCCTAATCGTTTCTAGAGAACTTTGCGTACCTACATGTCTTGCGTAGGATTTGAGTAATCTTTTAGCTTTTTCTTTGTCTCTCTTTACTGAATCAACTCTACTAATATCAGTAGACACAACGGCATCAAAATAATCTATAGCTTGGAATAGAGCTGGTTTTTCATCTAATCCAATTGCTCTTGGCCATCCGCCTCTACAAATTAGAAAAGCAATTTTTTCAAGACTCGTTCCATCAACTGCTGTGATGTTTTCATCTTCAAATAAATTTTTAAGAGACACTTCACCGCTAGAATCCCTTGACTCAAATAAACTCATAGGTCTCATCAAAAGTCTAGAAATTCTTCCTGTACCTGTGTGCATAGAATCATCAAATTCATGTGGTACTGCTGAACCCGTCAATATAAATTGACCGAATTCATCTCTATTATCAACTTCATAACGCACAGTATTCCATAAATTAGGGGCTATTTGCCACTCATCAATCAGTCTTGGAGTTTCTCCTTCAAGCAAAGTATTAGGAGAAATCTCTGCCATTTGTTGATATTGTCTCGTCATGTCGGGACGATCCATAGATATAAAACTTTTAGCCTGTTGTTTCGCTGTTGTTGTCTTTCCGCACCATTTAGGTCCTTCAATTAAAACTGCTCCTTTTGCATCTAATCGTTCTTCTAACAATTTGTCTGAAATTCTCGGTAAATACTCCTTCATAATTTCCTCCCATACTTATTACTTAAGTAGATTTTATCAGTTATTCAAGTATTTGTCCATTTTTCATTCAAGTATTTGGCAAGTTTTCGTTCAAGTATTTGTTCAGTTTTCATTCAAGTATTTGTCCAATTTTCATTCAAGTATTTGGCGTGTTTTCATTCAAGTATTTGACGGTCTAGATTTATATTTTTCTGTATTTACTACCTCTTCCTATAATTATCCATAAAAAAGCACCTACAACTGTAGATGCTTGCATAGAATTAATCTTATTTTCTTCTGATCCGTGGTATTACTCGATTTACTTGTTTTAAATATATTTCATATTCTTCTACAAATTCATTTTTTAACCATTTTTCTTCTGTGTTTTTCATTAGTATTGTTAAAAAAGCCCAAAATACAAATGGAAGTATTAACAAAATATAGTTTGCTGTAAATAAAAATATACCTGTGAATATAATTGTAAATGCTGAATAAACAGGATTTCTTACTATGCTATATACTCCTGTTGTTATCAACTTTTTTTCTGTAACTTTTTTATTTATTTTCTGAAATATTACTGCTTGGATCCATAAATATATTCCTAAAAGGATCATGAATATTCCGGCTATGATAAAAAATATTTTGCCTTTAATCATTTTCCCTTGATAAATGTATCCATTGAGATGAAGCCATATCCCAGCGATTGTAAGTATTAGACATGTTATTACATATATTGGCCCGACACCGAATGCGGGCATTTTAAATTCTTGTGATTTCATTGTCTGTCCTAAATTATTGTCCTAACAATTCAATAATTTCATCTTGTGCTTCTCTTCCTTCTTTAAAAAATCTCGCCAATGGATAACAGTGGCACATTCCTTTTCCGACAATAATTTCGTATGGTACGTGGTATTTTTCCATTGCTTTTTTAAAGGTTTGCGCAAAGGCGTAGAGGCATTCATTTTCGCCGTAATAAAAATATGTTTTCGGAAAGTCTGTAAAATCTCCTACAGTTCCATCTAACATATATTCAGGTATGTCTTCATCGCCTTTTGCGATTTCTCTTGCAGTTTTGATATACGTCGGTTCAATCATTACATCCTTGTAGTTAAGTGCATTTACTCTTTCCCAAATTTCTTTGTTTTCATCGACAGTTACATCCGGAATTCCTCCTGGAGAAACTGAAATAATCTTGCCTGGCATTGGAAGTGGTCTTCCTATGGCGTTGTTATGCAAAAAAATCCCTAGTGATAGACAAGCTCCTGATGAAAATCCAAGGACGCTGATATTTTCTGCCTTGTAACTTTCGGCCATCAGTCTATAGGCTTCAAATGATACTTCATATGTCTTATCTATCTTTACATTTTCTGAACAAAGAGGATAAAATAAAAACCAAACATCTTTTCCGGTTTGTTCCATTATTCTTTCCGATAATTTAAAATCCAGTTTATTCGGTTGTGTAAT
The DNA here is from genome assembly GCF_009679635.1 of Finegoldia sp. BIOML-A4. Taxonomy (NCBI): domain Bacteria; kingdom Bacillati; phylum Bacillota; class Tissierellia; order Tissierellales; family Peptoniphilaceae; genus Finegoldia; species Finegoldia sp. BIOML-A4. Next base: position 57,583 of record NZ_WKZC01000011.1, read on the forward strand.
CATTCCTCCGCCAAATAGATAAAGAACTGCACCGTCGGCTGGCGTTTGATTTTTTTGATATGAAATCAGTCTGTATCCCATAACATCCCTATCAAAAAGATAATAATTCTTTCTCGTAGCCCTTGCCTTTGCCTTTTCTAAATCAAATACTACTTTTGCATTTTCACCTTTTGCATACTCAAGCATCTCTTCTTTGTTCTTTAAAAACATTTTTTTGACTCCGATAAGTCTTACAATTGTCGATGCAATTTTATAAGTTAAGCTCATTTTATTCTACTCCAATAATAATAAATTAATCACAAACTTTACCAATTTCTTATTCATATAACATTGATTCATTCTCTATCACCTGTGATAAAATAATCACAACAATCTGCTCCATTTGCTATCGTGCCTTTTCTATGTAAAACTCCATGTTGAAGACTTATCATAACCTCATCCAATTCACAGAATAGCGGCATTAATTCATGTACCCCAAGCTTTTTAGTGTATGTACAAATAGGACAACGAGTAATTCTGTAATAACAAGCGCCCTCATATGGTTCTCCCACAAAATCGACCTTAAATGATGTGGGATAGAGTTTTTCTTTTTCTTCTGTATACCATTTATAATACTTAACTATATTTTTCTTATTGGCTTCTTTTCCTCTCTTAGTATTTAGATTAGTTAATGAAAAAAACCATTTGACAAAATACAGAGATCGACGCATCATTTCCTGGATGGTCTCTGGAGGAATTTCTTTTTCGCTTGCTAAATATGGCGCAACAAATACAAGAGCGAACATCTCATTGTATGCCATGGGATTATCATCTCCGATATCATCTGCTTCTTCTACTAGTTTTCGATAAATTTTTTTGCTTTTTTTGAGGATATCCCTTGCATACTTTCTTCCATATTTTTCCACCAAAACTTTTTTCATAGGATGTTGAAACTGATAGAAATAAAAACTGTGATATTTCATTTTTATCCTTGCCTTTCTTTGTCTTTCCTATTTTCTTGCGATAAATACGACTTGTTGTTTTCTATCTAAATGATATTCAAAATTAAATCCCAATTTCCCAAGCATTCTTGTTAAGTCGTCGGGTGTGTATACTTCCATTTCTATCATATGTGCTAATTTTTTTACATCTCTTCTTTTCATAGATGATACTTCATTGCATATTAAAAATTGTCCGCCTTTTTTAAGCACACGATAAATTTCTTTAAAACATTCTTCTATGTCATTCCAAAAATAGATAGTTTCAAACGCTGTGACGATATCTATGGATTCATCTTCAAAAGGAAGGCTTCTTACGTCTCCCAATGAAATCTCGCATCTTCCAGACTCAATCGCTTCTTTATTTATCTCACTAGCCATCTTTACACTTGTTTCTGAGTGGTCAATTCCGTAAACTTTTTTTGCTTTAGTTAAAAAATATTCTATGTTACGACCCCCACCACAGCCCAAATCTAGAACAATATAATCGTTTTCAATATTTATGTAAGACCTTCCCCAACTTGCCAATTTTTCATGTCCTTTATTCATACTTTTTAACATAAATCTGCCGCCAAAATTGTCTTTCGGTTTTCTAAAATTTTCAAAAAAGCGCTTAAACATTTCTCCCTCCTATTGATATCTGTTCTCACCTATATTATACCACGTTTTCTCCTTTTGATTTAAGATTTTATGCAAAACAAACTGGTGTAGACGATAGATTACGACTTCCACAACAAATTTCATATTACTTTTTTTTAAATAAAAAACGGCTTTTAAGATTTCTTTTAAATCCTAAAAACCATTTATTTCAATACTAACCTCTATATTTGTTTATCTTAAATTTCTTTTAAAAATTTTAATGCCAAATACAATTTCCCAAGATCATGGTTGGCATTATGGAGTCCTTCGACCTCATAACAGCTCTCATCTAATACATCTCCTGCTTCAAGAAA
>NZ_WKZC01000012.1:0-37005 GCF_009679635.1 Finegoldia sp. BIOML-A4
ATACTACTTCTTCATTATACAAAAATAGTGCAAGATAGGAATTACTTCCTTTCTTACACTATTTATGGTACTAAAAAGGGGGTAGACAAAAATCTACCCTGTGTAGTAAAAATAAGTTACAAATTTTGATTTTATCAATATACTATAAATTTTTTCACGATTTTATTTATATTTTATTCAACATTCCAACAAAGCGTACCCGAAATCTTTATCATTTCGTATAGCTAATCTTCTTAGTACAATTTACGCACGATTAACTCACGATTACTCACGATTAGTCGCACGATTATTTTTATAAAAAAATGAGATAGCACTATTAACTATCTCAACTTTACTCAACTTTACTCAACTTTACTCAACTCTTATTTTTCTTTATTATAGTTAATTGTACTTATTCCAAGTATCGTACCTAAAAATGTATCCACAGCAGCCATACAATACACAACTAAATCAATATGCTCATACCCTAATTTACCTCCAACACCACCAACAAGGGTAGTCAAAGCTGGTAAAAATATTATAGCAATCCACTTAAGTACATCATAAGTCTTGTTATCTAATTTCATTCCTATTTCCTCCTTAGAAACTTACTTCTATCCTTCAAAAACTCATCGACCTTGTCTGCACTCACTAAATAATCGCAGTATCCAGTAATACCGAAGTTTTCGCCTTCAATCTTACCAGTTTTATCGCCAATCCCGATAATAGTGTCCTTACTTCTCTTCATCTTTCCAAAATCCATATTTAACTCAGCAGGAACAAGCACAGCTCTATGTTGCTTAGCAATCTTCACCGCTTTATCATAATCCCTGTCCTCATAAGTAACCACAGTCTGCTTGATCTCGTCCAACAATTTTTCTTCTTCCATCTTCGTAAGTCCTTTCACTTCCTCTTTTGGTTTTTTATAACCATTAAGTTCCAACTTCTTCATCAGTCCTGGATAGTCGACAAAACACCAGTTTGTATCAACTCCACCCTCACCAGTAGACGGTATGCCACGCCATTGACCTTTGTTTGTGTATTGATGCATTCCGTATTTACCAGCATAGTTAACACCCTTGTTCCAGTGAGCTATCCAAATGTCGTACTTCTTGATACGTTCCCAGTACAAGCGACTATCAAGAAAAGCCTTATTGCTGTAAATCCCGACATAATATCCAGCACGCTCAACCTCTGAACAGTATCTAACAGCATAATTAGTTAGTTGTGTATTCGTGTAACTACGTCCACCAAGGCTAAAATCTTCGATATCGAAATAAACTGGATATTCAAGTTGTTTGCCCTTTAGTGCTTTCAAAGTCATATCGATTTCAGAACTGATATTCAAATAACTTGCAACATATACACCAACACCGATACCAGCTTTTTTACATTCTCTGTAGTTGTATTCAAATGTTTTATCGACATATCCACCATTGTAACCGCTGCCAAGACGTAATATCGCAAATTGCACTCCACTTTGCTTAGCTTTTTCCCAATCTGGATATCCGTTATACTTTGATACATCCACACCTACAATCTTCATATAATCCTCCTTAACCTATCAACTTTGGAAGTATAATTCCTAACATAAAAGCAATAATTGACGATACAATCGCCATTACTACTTTATCCTTATACGCTTCTGATTTTTGAATTGGCTTGATGTAGTGGTCTTCTTCACGTTTTCTAACCAAATCCCTTAAATCACTTTTAATCTCAATGGTATTCGTATTGATATTACTAATATTTTGCTCAACCACGATAAGCCTTCTATCAATCGTATCGTAGTTTTTTTCTATTTCTTCAATTTTTATGCACATTTCTCTTATGCTATCATCGTGCGTATCCACTACACCCTCAAGCCTTGTTACCTTGTTGTTTATATCATCCATGCTGCCTCCTTGTGTAAATGTTTATTTTTCAGCGTTTGTTGCCCATTTATTTATATGTTACCGTGATTTGAGTTCCTGCATAAATCCAGTCACTAATTCCCAACAACTCATCAAAAGATTTTGAAAAAGATATATGAGGTTGGAATCTATGATCTGCCGGAAATACAACTTTAATGTATTCCTGTGAGACTTCTTGTAACTCTCCTATCTTTACGGATAATAGTTGTTTGTCCTTAAGCTCTGACTGATAAGAGTCTGGTATATTAATTTGTTTGGCAAAAGGTGATACTTGACTACTTATAGTCCATGATATAGTTTTAACCACTGATTTCTCCCAAACAACATCAATTCCTTGCATGACCTTCACTACTTGTTTACCACCTATCTTGATATCCTTAAAATCTTTGCTTACAAACTTAATCATAAGCAATCGTAGGGTACTACATAACTTGTACTACCCCCCCCCGTATAAATGTGTATTTTCCAACGTTTTACGCTCCTTTACTGTTAAAGATTAATTATTATTTTTGTGTTAATTGGTATTTTTTTCGTAATCCCAAATATCTCGTCAAACGACTTTGAAAAAGATATGAATGGAGTATTATTTTTAATGCCATTAGTTATAGTTCCTATCCCAACTAATTCTACAGATTTTATATCTTTACCTCTTACAATGTCTTGATATTCTCGAGGGACAATTACGACGTTTGCGTACGGAGATATATCTTTATTGATATTCCACGACACAGAATTATTATCGGGAATTGTGTTCTTCTCCCACACCAAGTCAATACCTTTAACGACCTTTATAACACCCTTATTTCCTACTGATTTTGGTATCTTGCTTATCATTTTTCTACTCCGTTATAAAATAAATCGTGTTGCTATCTTTTGAATATATCGAATTATATTGACTTTGAGTCCCAGTCCAAAACTTCAAATATCCACCACTAGATACTGTAACTCTATCAGTCGAAATGTTACTAACTTTGTTATTTAAAGTTTGTACATCTTTTTTAAGTGTATCCACATCATTAGACACATCAACACAATCAGTAGCTATTTTTTCAAGATGTTCATCAAGCTTAACAGTCAATTCTACGCAGTCGCCCTTTGGTCCTTGTGGTCCTCTTTCCCCTGGTTTTCCAGGTTCTCCTTTGTCACCCTTAAATCCTTGAGCGCCTTGAAGACCTCTGTCTCCCTTTTGACCAGTTGGTCCTGGTTCACCTTTAGCACCAGTATCTCCTTTTGGACCTGGAGGTCCTTGTGGTCCAGTTAATCCAGTCGCACCAGCTTTTCCTGGTGGTCCTTGTGGTCCAGTTGGTCCAGCTTCTCCCGGATCGCCCTTGTCACCTTTAAGTCCACGCTCTCCAGGTGTGCCATCAGCTCCAGGTTCTCCTTTTTCGCCTTTTTCGCCCTTGACATTTCCTAAGTCTGACCATTTACTCGAAGCGTACACATACAAATGACCACTCACGAAGTAGCAATCGCCGTCTGCTGCCGTCTTTGGAAGTTCGAAAGTGCTATTTTTAACGCCTAAAACTTTTATACCAGTTCCAGGATCTCCCTTGTCTCCTTTTGCACCAGTTTTTCCGATATCTCCTTTGTCTCCCTTAAGCCCTCTGTCTCCTTTTGGTCCAGGCTCTCCTTTTGGTCCAGGTTCTCCTTGTATACCTTGCTTTCCTTGAGGTCCAGTTGCACCTACTTTACCTTGAATACCTTGAACTCCAGGCTCACCTTTTTCGCCCTTTTCTCCACGGAACGCGTAAGGAAGTTGGCTATAAGTACGCACTCCGTCACCAACCTTGGCTAACATCGTGTCTGTTTCGATAGCCATTTCGCCCTTTAGAAGTACAGCATCCTTTTCAAGTAGTTTGTCCTTTGTGTCTCTTTCAAAAAGATATCGTCCTAATTTAATAATGCTCATAATATCCACCTAAGAAAAAGAGCCTATAATGTAGGCTCTTCGTGTGTTTCTTTGTTTTCTTCAGTTAATTCTTTCAATACTTCCTCTACGCTATTACGTAAATTAAAAAAAGTCGGACATTGTTGAATTGTATATGTTCCTGCCATAATCAACGATACCCAAACTTTTACCAAAGCGCTATTCTTATTTAATTTAAACATTATTTATCCCCCTTTTCTTCTTCTTTCAATACTTCTTCAACTGCATTTCTCAAATTAAAAAATGTAGGACAATCCTCAATTCGTTTTTCTCCTTGAATTATCAGATTAACCCACACTCTAACCAACGCACTATTCTTATCCAACTTAAGCATTATCCATTCCTCCCATTCCTGGTAACATCATCATCAACTCAGCAATTGCTTTTTGAGTTTCCACAACAGCATCGCTTACTAGTACACTCATCTCAGCCGATACGCTTTGATTTTCGTACTTTACATCTTCCATTACCTTCAACACATAAGCGTACTTTTCATCCGCTTTGTCGAACTGTTTCAATTCGTTTTCTTTTTGAATTTCACTAACATTTTTTGGATTAAATAAAATCATTATTCAAAAGCACCTCCGATTCCAGTGATATAGCTGTTTGTTTTAGCAGCCTTTCTTTCTATCATTAGTCTGATATTTACTCCCCACTTTTCAGCAGTTTTTCTGTTGTTTTGGAAAACATAAGCCTTATCCAAATCCACCATAGCAGTAGCATCTTCCCAAGTTGGATTTGTGTCGAATCCATTATTACATACTTCTACTCTATGTTCTGCACCTTTCGCAATATCCCAACCAGGAGCTACAAGCACCTTTTTACTTTGAACATCCGTTGCAAATGGCTCTTTTAACATCATAATCAGTGTTTGTACATCCCTTGAGAATGTTATTATTCTTTCGCTTTTTGAACCTTGAGCATCCACTGCCACGATCTTAAAAGTGTGCTTTCCTGGTTCAAGCCTAATCATATCCATTCCTTCAATTACAGTTGCATACTTCTTGCCGTCAACTGCTTTAACTTGTTTACTCAAAAGCTTGTTATCCAAATATGTTGAGTAGTATATCGTATCTTTCTCAACATCACTGATTGAGAACACATACTCGAATTTATCGCCGATTACTCCCATATGTTTATCCGTACCACTGATTGTAGGTGCTAAGTTGTTTCTAGTGAAGTAATATCTTCTAAACGCAGTAGCTCCACGGCTATCACTTGCCACAATTTCGATAGTATTTTTCTTGCCAACAGTTAAGCTCTTGATATCACTTTCTGATATGTTTAAGCTTATTTCAACGTCCTTTTGAACGTTTGATAATGTTCTTCTGATACTTCCGTTAAGCTTTTCAACTACAGTTACGCTGTCGTTGTCATCGTCGTGTATCGTGTATTTAACACTAAAAGCCGAACGTTTTTCTCCAAGATTTGTGTCATATCCGCTAATTGTTGGTGCCTTGTTTGATTTCGTGAATGTGTAGATTCTCGTATCTGTTCCGCCATATTTGTCCTTAGCTATGATTGTTACAGTGTGTCTTGCAAATGATAAAGGCTTTGTATCCACATTAAATGTCTTTTTAAAACCAGTCGACACAGCGCTTTCAGTCTTAACAACATTATCATCGACCTTGATAGTCACTGATATGCTATCGTCCTCATCATCGTCTTCCACGATGTATGAGATGTCAAATGAATTATTCTTTGTTCCAAGGTCTGCGTCATTTCCGCTTATCCTTGGTGCGCTTGGCACGAACACGCTTACAGTTGAGCTTTGTATTCTGTCTGATTTTTCGCCCTCACTGTCGAATGCCTCTACATAGAACCTTAACTCGTATGGTCTTGTAGCACCGCTAATTCTGTAAGTATAGCTTGTGCTACTTCCTGTATAAATCAACTCAGTGTTTGAGCCTTTATGAACATATAGCCTGTATCCTTCAAGGTTATTTTCTGAATCTGCTGCACTCCTCCAGGATATGTTCACGCTGTCAGAATATCCATTTAACTTTCTTTTACTTAAATTTATATAGTTATCCAACACTGGAGCAGTATTTCCTGGACACTCTTTAATATATAGATATCCATTTTTCATTCCTTTATCAGGATATTCATAAGGATTAGACGATGTGACACTAAAATTATCATCGTTCCAAGAATCTCCAAAATTAAAATCATATCCATAATAATCTTCCTGTCTTCCGCTTAAACTTGCCAAATTAATAAAAACACTGTAAGTCGTTTGTAAATTAAACTTTAATTCAAACCCGAATTGTACTCCATTTTCATTTTCGTAGCCAATTTCTCTAGTAAGTATTTCTTTGTTATGAACTTTGTCAAGTACCTTAAAAGCATTGCCTAATCCACTTTTATAAGTTACTCCTAAGAATTCATACTTTCCCTTTAAACTTCCAAAGCTTCTTGGATTAAAATAGTGGTCTATAACATCATCTTTTTGATAATTGTATTTATAATCGTCTGTAATGAAAAATCGTGAGAAGTCTTCTCTTTTGATTAGATCTTCAATCGATACGATATAAGAAATGTTAACCCATTTGTTTCTTGCTCCAGAATTCGGTGTCGTTCTTAATTTTTTCCAACTGTACATTATACAACTCCTCTCGCGTTAACTTCATCGTAGTATCCTTCAACAATCACAATATCAGTTCCGATGTTTTTCGCATTTGCATAGAACATATTGTGAGCCATGTTGTTTTGGTTTTGTCTCAGCATTGTAGCCATTTGTAGTTGCATCGCTGTCATTTTTTCGTACAACTCTTTTAGTTTTCCATGCATCATAAAAATTCCGTAGTCCATATATCCAAGGTTTTCAGCGTTTACTGCTGTGCCTTCTTGGAATACATTGCCATCAAATCTTTCATGCTTTACGATTTCGTGTCCGTCTTTGTCTTTTTTCAGAATTATCTCTTTTTTTGTATCGCCGAACTCTGGAATATGGTCTTTCCATTTAATCAAATCATACTCGTATTCGTCGTAATCTTTGAGCAATTCCTCTTCTTTTTTCGTGTAGTAATCATTTAAGTTAAAACTTCTCATTCTCTTACTCCTTCGATATCAAAAATAGTGTTTGGCTTGATATCCTCAACTTCCTGAATCCTTACATAAAAAGTACACACAACACCAAAAGTATTATTTTTCTTTATGTCTCGTGGCTTAGATATAATTACTTTGTTATCCTCACCTAATAGCTTGATGTCAGTGATTTCTCCCTTGCCATTACCCATATTTACGTATACTTTCAGTACGTTTTCTTCACAGTCAATCCTTAAAATGTTGACCTCTGTATCTTTTCCATCCAATGTTACTGCTGCTTTTTTAATCCTATTTTTGATATACTCTGTTAATTCATTTATGAATTCTTTAGCTATCATCAATCATCCTCCGTAAATTCGTATACATCGTCACTCGTTAAATCTTGTTGATATACAATATCTGTACTTTCGCCACACATTCTAGTGCCAGCGCTTGGAACGATGTATTCGTAATCGCTTGTGTTTTCTGCCGTATTAACACCAATAACCACCTCAACATTTTCACCAACATATCTATCACGATAAACAGTTGCGCACTTTCTTTCGCCACACAGTGTGTAGTCATATGATAAATCAGCGTATTTCGTGATTAAATCAAGCGATGAAGTGAATACAGTGTGAATCAAAAAGTTAAGATGTGCAGGTTTGATTTCCTCAATGTCACTAATAACGTGTCTATCCAACAAGTTATTAAATACCTTGAGTATGAAGTTGTATTTTTCATACTCTGGAACAAACCTTGCGTAAAATCCGTAACTATCGCACAAGTCGATTATCGTCTTGATGTTGCACACCTTCGTGCCATTCATCTTCGTGATTATCCTCTGTATTCTTTTCTCAACACTCAGATTATGTGGAAGTCCGTATTGATCCTCTAACCTTCTCAGTATCGGCTCAGGATTTTTTAGAAATTTCAATCCACTCACAAAAAGTGCATTTTCAAAATCGCCTAATCTGTTGTCAATTCTATCAAACTCTTTATCCTCAGCTATGAATAAATCGTTCATGTCGGATATCTGATTCAAATACTTCGGCAATCTTCTTGAAAATCTAGTCTCTATCATGAGATAACCACCTCACCAAGTTTGAGGATCTCCTCATCTTTAACAGTGATATTGTCCGATGTATCGTTGATATTCAAGCTAACAATTTCCTCAACACCCTCGATGTTCCACAAAATATCGATAGCCCTTGCAACTGTTAGCTTAGTGTCCTTGTATGCGATATCACTCAAATACTTCTTCATATTCGCTTTAAAAGCTTCCACAATTCCACTTAGTTCGTAATCTTTTAGCAAATTTATCTTCGCTTTTATGTTGATTACCTTTGCTTTCGCAGTAGACACAGTGAGTGTCGCTCCAATTGGTGCAAGTGCCTCTCCAGTGTCGTTTGCGTTACCGTCTATGTGTTCTTTTACCTTGTCAATAAGCTCCTTAGTTGCTATGTCGTTGTTACTATCCAGGATTGACACCTTTACAGTGCCGTTACCTTTCCATAACGGAAATACTTTAACTCTGCCAACTCCCTCGACTTCCATCGCCCAGTGCATGTAGTGATATTTGTTTCCACTTGATCCAGGATAGCGCATTCGAAGAAGTGTCCTTTCCCTTAAATGTTCATCATCTTCAATATCACTACCGCCACTAGCACCACCGAACACTACGCGAGTAACTCCGTCAATCTTGAAATCCACATTGTCAGTCTTTCCAACATTTACGCCAATCCCTGTATTTAAAGACTTCACAGGAATAACTACTGAGTCTTTTGTTATAGTCGCCATCTCTGTAGTCTTGAAGTCTACTCCATTTGCAGTGATCACTGTACCATAATTGATTACAGTACCAAGTTTGCCGTAGAATGTCGCAACACCAGTCGCATATGTCGCGCCTTTACGCTCAATACCGACCTCTTTAGCCTTCTTGTCCAGATACTCGCCCTCAGCAGTCTCCACGAAGTGCATGTCGTTAAGCCAATTCGCGTAATCGTAATACTTTGCAATCTCTTTCGCTACAGATTGTATATTGTCACTCGCAAAAGAACCCTCAACTTTGTTTGGAGGATTCTTCAAGTCGTCTTTCATTCTTTTAGCTATTTCTAGCCAATTAATATCTTCTAATCTTATTCTATTCGTACCTGACATGATACCCTCACAATCTCATCACTGAATACAGTTGTGTAGTAAACATCCACGTTCAAGCCACTTTTCAAGCTTGTCATATCAATCTTATTAATTGACACCATAAAAGGATGCACCATCACCGCCTCAGTGATATATCTTTTTATCTCAGCTTGTTTGAATTTTGATGAAATAACTTCGCCAATCAAACTATAGATTTCAGTACCAAATTTATCCGTATACGCACTATGTCTGAATCTATTAGTAATCATCGCCTTATATATCCATATCTTCATAGCTTCATTGCCGTATACGTAATAATGCTTTCCATCTTTCGTCTTCAGCTCGTTATTCTCGAAATCATAAGCATATTCGCAAAACCCTTCACGTTCTAATATTTCTTCATCTTCGTCCACGCTTTCAACGTAACTCATAGAAACTGGTAATATAGCCATTTTTACCCCCTATGTGTTGGTGAGTGCAATTCTTTTTCCTCACCTATTTTTATAAGTCGTCCATGGACAATAAAAGAATCGCCACGATCAGTAACATCGATTAGGTCTCCTACAAGAAATCTTTTTTCGTACTGATCAGGTTCAAGCTCCAAATCTCCGATATCTACAAAAGCCTTACCTTGGTTTGTCGTATGCGTTAAATGTGGGTTATCGTCTTGTGTCTCAACTTTGATTTCGTCTGTTTGCTTGATTCTATCCACAGCAGGTAGATAAATCGTGAAGTCTTTAGAAGAGTATTCAACATCATTAATACTAAAAGCAAAAGGCTTAATACTTGTCACGATGCCGATTTCTGTAGCATCTTTTTTACCCTTTAAATCTTTTATGTCCCTCATCATTCCATCCATTACTTCTTGCTGCTCTCTCCTTTCTTGTCCATTTCCAACTCGCTTGTAAGCTTCAAATCCACAGTATGAACAGCATCATCAAGCTTGTGACTATCCGATTCAATGTAGAATTTTCCGCTTATTATCGACGATTTCAATTCTATTGACTTTCCAGCTACCATATCCCAGTCGCCAATGCAACTAACCTCAATCTCTTGTTTAGCACCTTTCATCAATCCTGAAACACCAGTTGAATCGCCTTTCAGTACTTTTTGTATTTTCCCAAATCGTCGTTGGCTCTTTGCATCTATGCTTGCTTTTTTCTTCTTGTCCTTTTTCTTGTCCTCAATCGCCTTAACCTCATTAACAAGTTCATCTAAACTTTCCTTGTATGACGTATCTAGTAGCTTTCCAACTTTCGCCTCGTTAAGTTCTTCAAGAACAATCGGATGCTCTTTTCCTGCTTCGTAAACATTGATTTTTCCATCGATATCGACAAGTTTATACTTCTTTCCAGTCTTTTCGCTATCTTTTGTGTACGCTGCCATAATTGCATCGTATCCAGTCAATCCTCTTAAGTTATATGAAAATTTCCTAGTTTTTGCCAATTCACCTACACTCAACCCAAGTGAACCTATAACATTTCTTGCCACATCGTCCGCGGTTTTATTCGCGAATGCTTGTGTCTTTGGCTCATTTTTATTCAGATAAATTGACTTGTCATAACAAGTAACATCAATAGCTACGTCGTTATCCTTAGTTGACTTTGACCACACAACACCTTCGAAGAACTTTTTGCTGCCACCTTCTTCGAATATCTCAGTACAGCTTATCCTATCGCCAAGATTGAGATTATACGCTTCAAAAGACTTATCCACATCAGCGCGCAATGCTTTAAAAGTTAATGTTCTAGTCGATTCTTTTATCGACCCTGACACCTCAACATCGCCAACATATTTTGAAATGTCCGTTGAAGTTCCGTTCGAATCTGTAGCAATCATTTTTATCGTTATCATTTCTTGCTCCTTGGTGGAATCTTCAACTTCGTACCGATTTGCAATCTTCTAGGATTCTTGATTCCGTTAAGCTTTGCAATCTCTCTCCATCTTCTTCCAGAACCTAAGTTTCTGTCCGCTAAATCCCAAAGTGTATCGCCTTTTTTAACCACATAGCTTGATACACTCTTCTTTTTCTCCGTTGGTCTTGATTTCAACTGTCTTGATTTTGTCGCCTTTTTCGACCTTTCAACATTCAAATATGAGTATTCTCTCAAACTCAATGTAAACACTACATCACCTGAACCATCACCATCAGCGTGTCCATACTCAAAAGATTCTATAGCCATCGCCAAGTTAATGTCAGTATCCATAATAGCAACTCTGATTGGCTTACCCGACAATCGCCACTTCTCAATTTTTTGTATACACGCATTAGGTTCAGGGAATTTTTTAGACAATAAAAAAGGATACTGCTTGGATGGGAATGTTGATGTTATCGTCAATTCCTTTAACTTCTTTCGTCCAATTGCAAGTACCTCTCCAGTGTTTATCGTGTTAAAAGTATAGGTATTATGAGGATTTCCCAGGCTATGTTCTTGAAGAGGCCACGGAAGTTCTAACACTTCCGACCTATTCTCAAAACTTAGCACTAATTGTTGCATCGTCATACAACTACCCCCAATCTCTTTAATTCATCGGATATAACACGTCCAACGTCTTTATTTGTCATATTAGCTCCATTAATGTTAATCAAAATAGAACTACTATCAACTGACCTATCCACAGTCCTAGAATTATTATTCTTGACTTCGTTTCTGATAATTCTGTCCGTTTTTCCAGCAGGATATATCTTGTCACCGCGCGCAAGTTGAATCATTTCTTCTCCACGTTCGTTAACTCTTGTAAGACCACCTTGGAAGTATTCAGTACCAGTCGCATTTTTTCCAAATCCTAAAAAGCCTTTAACCTTGCTAACAGCACCACCAACAGCATTTCCTACCATTCCTGCAATCTTGCTTGGTAAACTAAATAAAGCATTCGCAGCAGCACCAACAGCACTGACAAGCGTATTAAATACACCTACTACCGTTTGTACTATAGCGGCAACTGCATTGAAAGCAGCTATTACTATCCCCATTATGATATTTCCTAGTGTTTGTAATACTGGAACAACATACGATGATATAAAGCTTGCACATGTTTGTATTATAGGAATTAATGTTCCCATAACTGTACTGACAACTGATGCAATAGCAGGTATTAATGTTCCACCTATCCACGATACAATCTCTGAAATTACAGGAATTACATTTGCAGATATCCACTCAGCCACTGATTGAATTATAGGACTTACAGCAAGAACAACGTCAGCCAAGAAACTTAATCCTTGAGCTAATAAGTCTATAGCCGTTGTCAATACGTTACCGTCCCTTTCAACCATATCGCCAAATAATGAACTTAACGCATCCTTAAGTGGCGCAAATGCTTCCGATAATTTATCAAATACAGTTGTGAATTTTTCTTTAAGTGGTCCCCAAACCTCAGCAATCTTGCTTGATACTTGGTCGAATGCACCTTTCATCTTTTCGAAAACTGGCGATAAAAACTCGCTAACTTTACTGAATGCACCTTTCAAATTTTCAAATCCAGTAGTCACAAAATCTTTTATCTTGTCTCCAGCGTCTTTAAAAATTGGAACTAAATCGTTAAGTAACTTATTTACCTTAAGCAATCCAGGTGTCATCATTCCGAATAATCCGCCTTGCTCTCCGTCTTCTTTGTCGTTTCCACCTAACAGTCCAGCACCAAGTTTTGATAATGCCGATTTGAAGTTGTCCTTAGCACCGCCCCAAGTTTTCGCCACTTCATCAGCAGCAGTACCAGATGCTTTTTTAACCGCGTTTCTGAACTCATCGAATGATACGTTGCCTTTTGAAATTCTCTTGCTCATTTCATCTACAGATACACCCGCATTTTCTGCTAATTTAGCTAATACAGGAAGTCCTCTGTCCGATAATTGTCGCATTTCATCTGCTTGTAAGTGTCCAGTCGTCTTAACCTTGTTCATAATACTTGCGACTTCATTGAAGTCTGAACCAGTCGCAGCCGCTGCGTTTCCTACTTCTTTCAAGTATCCTTCAAGCTCCCCAGGTTTAATTCCAGCGGCGATAGCACCTGACGATGCAGTCATTGCATCTCCCATTGAGTATTGAGTTCCAGTAACAGCAGCAGTCGCAGCTTTTGTAACTTGGTTTACTTTTTTATTATCGTATCCAAAACCTCTTAATCTAGCCTTAGCCGATTCAATGCTTGTAAGTCTGTTAAAACCTGCGCCAATCGTTGATTTTGCAACATTTGATAAAGCGTTCAATCCTTTAGTGATAGCACCTGTAATCAAGTTACCACCAATGATGGATTTCATAATACTTCCACCGCCAAATCCACCGCCCGAATCATTGCCTTGATTTCTTCTAAAGCTTGATCCAAAAGAACTGAATTTGCTTCCGATGCTGCTAAATACATTCTTAAAACCACCGCCGATAACCGATAATTTTTCTTTGAATCCGCCACCGAAGAACTTCATAAGATTTGACGATTTTTCGAAATCAACTCTAACTTTGTGCTTTTTACCAGTAAAAGCTGTTAGTTGCTTAGATAAGCTTTTTGCTTCTTTTCGTGCTTTTTTCAATGTGCTTACATCAGCTCTGAATTTAATAGTTTTATTCTTAAATCCGTTAATTTCATCTTTAATCTTGCTAAGTTTTCCGAACTCGCTTTTTACTGAGGATAAGTTACTTTTCATCTTATCCAGTACGCTTGTTTTAGCGCTAATATCGACCTTATATGTGCCTTTACTGATTGAGTTTAAGCTTTTTTGAAGATTATTAACCTTGCCCTTGATTTCTTCTGAGCCAATCTCATTAATATTGACTTTGTAGCTTCTATCAAAGGCAGATTTAAGGGCAGAACCCATCGCGGCAGCCGTCCCTTTAATCTTCTTCATAGCTTCGCCCATCGCGGAAGTTGAACTTTCTATCCTTTTAGCTTTTTGTGAGTATTCATCGACAAGGACTACTTTCTCTCTAATTGCCATTTTTTAGCCTCCATCTCGTAGTGCGCATCAATTGCACCTAATACAAGTAATCGCTCGTAAGTGTCCAAGCCAAAGATATAATCAAAAGTGTGTCCTTTGTCCAACATATAGGCAACGATTTGCATTTCTGCATCGTTACCCAACATTAGTTTTTTATCTTATCCACAACCTCGATGTTATCCTTGTCGAATCCTGCTTTTTTAACTAAAGTATCAGCAATACTTGTAATCTCGCCAATCATGAATATTTTATCCACGATTTCCACAGGTTCTTTACACTCAAACTCTTTCAATAACTCCTCATCTCTCAAATTCGGCTCAATACAACAAGCATGTATCAAATAATTGTTAGCCAATATTTGTTTTTTTCTGCTTTTTGCATAAGCTTCCGAATCCTCATAGTCTTCCAATGTTGGAAGTCTAAAAAGAAAAGTGCCCGTATCAGGCACTTCTATTTCTATTTCTTTATTCTTTTTTTGATTAATGAGGTCTCTTTTTTTAATTAATTCTTTCGCATTTAAAGCCATCTTTAATCTCCTAATAAATTCCTTCAGCAATATCCACATCGTTTGGAGTAAAACCAAACTCATACTCTTTTTCAACAACTTCGGATTTGTCGAAATTTGATAAAGGCAACTTAGTAATCCAGCAGTTACCAATGTTGACACGTTCAATTTGTCCTCCAACTGCATCAGGGTCTTCAAGTGATACAGATGCAACGAATCGTGGATCACGACCAGCTTTCAATACGTCTAAATACTTTTTAATACCTCTTGTATACACGTGTTTGATAGTAAATGAACCGCTACCAGCAAGCCCTGTGATTTTACTATCTAGGTTATTATTTACATATACATCGCCTCTTTGTGCTTCGATTTCTGCGTTGAAATTTTCAACTTCGAAAATCAACTCGCCATCAATGTGAAGATTACCCCAAGCACCAGCGATTCTTCTATATCCTCTGTTTTGGCTTAAATCTGACATTTAATCCTCCTTTTATTCGTTCCAGAAATTGATATACAAATCTTCCATTGCATCCAAGATTGAAATTCTGCCGTTCAAGAACACGTTAGCTCCCGTGTTGAATTCCTTGATTTGTTGGTCAGTCATTTCATCTACCTTGGCACCACGCTTAACCGCATATCTATAACATGCTTCGAAATCTATATCCACTCTGTTTTTGTCTGTATCTTCAAGAACTGAATTTTTCAATTCTGCAAAATATACTCTGTTGATTAAAGCTATAAATTGTTGCTTATTTGCGTAAGTGTTAAGGATTTTACCTACGTAGTGGTTATTCCATGTTTCTCTGATGTCATCCTTAATCAAGTGCATAGCTTCAACAATTTTGATTTTTGAGAAATCTTCTCCCTTGTTAGCACTGGTTGTAACAAAAGAGTTAACACCTCTAGCAATCTTGTAATCTTCACCATCGAATGTTAAAAATAACTTTCCTTCGTTGACCGCCTTATCCTCATCTTCTGCAAAAAGTAATTCTGCATCAGTAAGCAACGGCCAAGAGAAGTAAGTGAATGACCTTGTAAGTGGCAACGCTGCAAGTTGTGCTGCAATCAAAGCTGTAAATTCTTGTCCAGTGTATTTTTGTCCATCGTAAGTTACGCTTGGCACAGCCCAGTTGATTACAGTTTCGCTATCTGCTGCGAAGTTAAATGCAACATATTTAATCGTTCTATCCTTTTCTTTAGTTTCTTTCTCGTGCCATGATTGAATAGCCTTCAAATCTTCTGCACTTGCATTTGGTGTTGCGTAGTAGTTGAATTTAACAAGTTTTAGTTTGTTTGTTACATCAGTAAGTGGATTTTTTTCTCCGTATACTTCCACAAGAACTTTCCTTGGTCCAGCTTCAAACGCTAATTTGATGTATTTCAAAACATCATCGCTAAATGTTTTTTTCTCAGGTAAATCAAAAAGACTTGTGAATTTGTATGAGCCTTGTTCCTCTGGTTTTGTGCCTTTTATTAAAAGCAATACGATTCCTCGTTCACTTCTTTGGATGGCAGTAAGACCCATGGATTCAAAAGTAATTTTGATTTTTGGTAGTCCCATTGTTCCCATTCTTTCCTCCTATAATTTGTAGTTTATGGATAATTTATCCATGTACTTCAAGCCCTCTTCTTCGTAGGCTTTTCGTTGTTTTTCATCTTTAAAATCAACATCTTTAGCAAAATCTTGATTTTTCTTTTCTGTTTCATCTTTTTTGTCTGAAATCAAATCCTTGACCTCATCAAGTTTGATTCCTGATGTGTCTTTGTTGAAATCTTTCATTTCTTTTCTGTCATTCAAATAGCTTGGATTAAATTCATCCGCGAACTCAAACTTCACCAAGAAATGTAAGTCTTGGTCCACAAGCTTATATTCGGGAGCTTGTAAACAGTGAATGTATCTTTTATCGTAAATTTGCTTATCTTTCGTGTAGTCTCTGACATACATTCCCATAGAAAAAGCGCTCATCAGTTTGTCACAAACTTCAAGCGCCTCTCCAACTTCATTTTTTTTCGCAAAATAAATGATATCCAAGTCTATTTTTTTGTTTATAATATGCTTGCTATGTTGCGGAGTTGATATGCTCACCAATTCCACACTTAATGACGGAGTATCAAGCTTTTTTATTCTTTCCTTGTACACTTTCGCGCCAGGGAATAAAGCTCTCAACGTATCATTAATAGCAACAAATACATCTTTTACGCTAATCATTTAATCTCGACCTCGCAATCGCAATAGCTTCTTCAAGTGATTTTGGCAGTGATTCTTCAAGTCTGTTTGTGCCGTCTCTTAGCATGTAGTATCCACTAACGTAGTTTGCTTTTAATCTTTTACCGATAGCAGGAACAAATCTTCCTGGCTCTTGTCTATGTCCGTATTCAACATAATCAGCGTATTCCAAGTTGTTTGACAAATCCATTTCAAAAATGAATCCACTTTTTTCAACACCTGCGAATACCCACGACCTTCGCAAATCTCCTGTATCAACTGGAGTGTTTGCTCTTACGTCATCTCGCCAATCCAAGCCCTCATCGTTCATCGCTTTCGATAATTCTTCATCAAATATGTGTGGCAAATCTTTCAGCTTCTTCAACGAATCATCTAGCCCTTTTATATCCACTCTGATAGCCATTACGCGTCACCTTTCCTCATAAGTGGTACTTCGATATGAGATTGATACACAACGCCCTCTCCTGCTCTAAATTCATACGTATTACCCAATACATCAGCGATTATCCAGTCGCCTGGTTTTATGTCAATCTCAGGTCTTGCAAATAAAATTGCTATATACTGAATTGCTTGAGTAGTGTCTGATATATTTTCCGTTGATCCAGAACTAAAAGAGACTGCGCATTGTATTTTTTCGTACACAACCTCATCCTTAAAGCTGTCAAATCCTAGCTCGTCAATTGTATGTCCAGCTCTCAAAACTTTTGCTGTGTGATAGTATGTTTGAGCTAAGATTTCAGCCTCATTTTCGAAAATAGGATTTGTCATAGTGATCTAATCTTTCTGTACTTGACTATATGATCAGCGTAGTTTCCCAAAAACTCGTCTATGTTTGCAAACGAAGGAGATCCAAGCTCAGTAACTCTAGCATTATCGCCGTATGAAATAGTCGTATCGCCACGCGTAACGCTTGACACTTTGCCAATCTTTCCCTCTGCTATGTCTTTGGCGACTTTATCCTTATAGTAGTTTGCTTGTGTGTATTCAGCCACCATCTTAATTACTATGAGCATAAGACCAGTTGGGAAATCTATCCTGTTGCAATAGCTAAGCACCTCTGCTTCGATGAGATCAAAATTGAAGTCAAGCAAATCATCGCTAACCGCTTCATTGACCTCATCTCGCATAAGGAATCTAGCCTTTTCTTTTTTATCCATAGTCATCATCTACTACGCAGTAGCTGTAGGTGCTTTTAATTTAGCTTTTAAAATTGCCTTTTGATTCTTTTCAGGAATGTATTTTCCGTATTTAGCAGCAGCTTGAATTGCAACACCTGCAAAATCTAAGCTATCCACAACTCTGTACACTTCGATACCAACACCAACAACACCAACGTTATCAGCTGCAAATACAACTTGTTCGCCTTTTTGGAAGTAGCTATCCGCTAATTCTTCGATTACAAAACCTTTGAATTTGTTTACAGTGCCGTTATCAATGTTAGTATCTGAATGTTTAGCAGTAGTCATCAATTTGTGTTCAACTAATAAGTTGTAAACGTCTGAATTTACGTAAGCTACCCATTGAATATCTCTTGATACGTGATTATTGATAAATTCTTTGTGTGCATCCGCGAATAATTTAGAAATACCATCTTCTGTTAAATCTCCAGTAAGTGTTTTTGATGCGTTATCAGATAATGCCTTGCTCATCAACTTATTTAATTCTTCTGTCCAAGCCTCAGCGTGCAAAGCGCTTCTTTCTGACACGACTTGTTCAGCGTTGTCATTTACAGTGAATCTATCAATACCTTCGTGAATTGCAAGTGGTGCCTCATAAGGTACAGTCTTATCAATAGATTTGATTTCTTTTCTTTCTCCAAATCTGTTTGAATTTGATGTACCAGTACCAAATGCTACGTTTGCTCCAGTGTTGTATTCTTGAATAGTTACGTCTGTATCCGATACTTTTAATTTTAAAAATGTTTCGTTTTCTGTTATTCCGTCTTTCGCTTGTACATTTCCGCCAAAAGTTCTTAAGAAATGTTGCTTTTTCTTGAAAACTTCTTGAAATAAACCTGCGTATTGACTTGTATAAATCTTAATAGCCATTTGTTTTTTCTCCTTTTATTTGTATTTTTCTTTTAGCCTTTCAAACACATCTTGTGTTTCTGATTGTCCAGGACTTGCCTTTGGTGGCTCTCCTTTTAATTTTTCTTTTACTGCTTCAGATAAAGCCTTGTCCCATGCACCTTTAAAAGCTTTGATATTTGCAAGTGAGCTATCAGCATCTTCGCCGATTAAAAAGCTTGAAAAACTTTCATTCAATCCTTGTTCGTTCAAATCTTTCTTAACTTGTAACTCCAATCTGTCGCGTTCGAATTGCTTTCTTTCTGCTTCGAAATCTTGTTTTTGCTTTTCGAACTCCTCTTTTGCTCTGTCTTCCGCACTCATCTTTGCTAATCTAGCAGCTTCATCTTTTTCTTTTTTTAACTTATCCTTGTAGTCGGATTCCCATTTTGCCTTAGCTGTTTTAAGTGCTTCAGTAACTCTTTTATCCGCTTCTGATTGAAGTTGTTTATCAAATTCTTCTTGTGTGTACGTTACTTGTTCTTGTTGTTCGCTTTCTTGTGTTTCTTGTTCTTCTATGTTTTCTTCATCCGCAAACAACTGTAGATTCATCGGAATTAGACCCTTTAAGTTAAATTCTTCCCTTGAAGTTTCTTTCATCTTTTATCATCCTTTCCGCTCTTTCTGAGCAATAAAAATTAGACCTTTTAAAGTCGTGTCCATGACTATGGCGGAGCATGTAGGAATCGAACCTACGCAGCAGTAATGCCCTAGTTGTTTAGCAAACAACCCTCTTAACCTCTTGAGTAATACTCCAAATAAAAAAAGACCTTTTATAGACTTGTCCAGGTCTAGTCATAAGGTAGCGATATTCCTTGTCTGACTTTAATTAAACAATTGCACAAAAATAGCAGCTAACACATCAACAACGATTGCGTTACCTGCTTGCTTTTACAACTGATTATTACTATTTTCTTTTTTTCTTATCTTTTTCCGTCAAGAAATCAGCTAATACATGGATTCCACCATCTTTTCCGACTATATCTTTTACTAAATATCTGGCATCGTTATGCAACAATACTTCTTCTTGCTCCATTCTTCTATTTAAGTCAGGCATGTACTTACCTAAATCAAATCCCTTGACCTTATCAGCATTCGAAAATTCAATTACAATTGGATGGTCTGCGCCTGTGAAATATCCAAACTCAACAGCAACATTATAGTCTTTTGTTGTACTCATGAACCCTTTATCCTCGATTTCTTTTCCTATTGCATCTTTAATTAAAGGCTCTGCTTTTTTGTTCATATCATATATTAATTGTTCTCTTAAATCATCCCATTGTCTCTCTGTTATTTTGCCAAATACAGCGCTAGCATCAACTGACCTATATAATTTTTTATGTGAGTGTTTTCTGTCAGTCGCTTTTTCTAAGTCTCTAATAAATTCTTTATCCTCACTATCCATAGGTCCCGTTGTTTCTGTATTACGGTTTCGTAAATAATCATTGATATACATGCCATCACCACTTACGTAGTACTCAATTGTTTCAAGCTCATCCGATGTTGGCTTTCGCTCTTTAGGTTTTGATTCGGCTTGTTTTTTGTCTTCCACTTTCTTTTCAATATCTTTTGATAAGTTTTCTTTTTTCTCTTTTGCTTTCTTCGTTTCTTCTTTTTTGGTTTCTTGCTTATCTGTGTTAATTATTGGAAGGTTACCTTTTTCGCCATTTTTTATATACTTTTCGTACCATTCATCATACTTCATTCCCAATGGAACTTTGATGTTTTTTCCGTCTTTATCCCTTGCCATTCTCGTATGTGTGTCGTATTTATCAGGTTTATAGCGAATCGTCGTACTCCTGCAGCGTGGATGCATAGGAGGATAATTCTCTCCTGGCACCGCTTCATCAACCTTGAAATGTTTTCCGTCTAGACCTCTACAAATCTCTGAGGTTCTTCTATCTAATGTTGCCATAAATTCATATTCTTCAACTCCAAGCTTACTGTAAACCTCTTTATCTGCTTGGCTTTTAACAAAAGCAGTTTCCGTGTGAATTAAAGTCTTCAAAGCATTCGTGTATTCTGCACCAAATTCCTTAGAAACTTCTCTTGTAATGTTAGTAATGCTTTTACCTTCCAGAATATTACGCGTTACCATTTCTTTTACTTTATTTGCGATGTTGAATTTTCTTTTCCATATCCTAGTTGAGTAATTAGCGCCACTCCACGGAAGTTGAAGTATTTCTTTTACAGAATCTTTCGATATAGCAACTTTGTGTCTGTTCATAAGATCAAGCACCGCAGGGTCTTTATCTTTGTAAAATTCATACATAGTGTTGTTATAACTGCTTTCAAGTGCATCGGTTAAATGTTTAGTAGCCGTCTTATCCTCATCTTGTGCTAAAATCGTCGCATTAGCTATTATTTCAGCTTGTAAACATTCAAGTCTATTAATCCTACTGCGCATTGCTAATACATCTAATTCTAATTGTAATGGCTCTTCTCCGCGTTCAATTCGTTTGAGATACTCTTGCATACTCATTCGCCATTCGCGATATTCTTTGCCTTTAATAATCTTCATAGCTTCATTTACTGATATTCTATTATCCTCAGCAAACTTGCCGTACAATTTTTCAATCGAAGTGTTAATGTTAAATATCGCTTTATCATACGATAATTTAAGCTCTTTTATAACATTATCAGCATTCTTCAATAAGTCTACCAACTGCGCAGCAGACCTCTTTTCCCAGTAATCCTTACTCTTCATCTTCTTCAACTACTTTTTGATCAGTATTTTTGTTTTTAAACTTAAACATTGATTCAAGTTTTGAGTAATCCTCTTCGCTTTTTTCTTGTTCTTCTTTTTCTTTCTTGTCCATTTCATCAGATGGATTTTCAATGAATGGAAGCAATGATAACCTAGTTTCAGTAGATACATCATTGCTTAAATTTTGTACTATTTGAGTAAGTTCAAGGATATTTTGTGGCAAACTATCAGAAAATTGCATTTTGATTTGGCTTCTAATCAATTCACTATCGTTTATGATATTTAAATATGATGCAATGAGATCCATACGCTTAGATATTGATTCTCTAAAGTACATTTCCTTAGTATTTCTCAATTCCTCAGCCGTTAATAACTTAAGTCTTAGTGATATTCCAGGTAAATTAGTACCGAAACTTTCATCTGCAAAATCAGGAGTGAAGCTAAACTTATGAATGTCTTTGTTTAATCTCAACTTAAAGTTTTCAATCCAGGTGTCATTAACATCCTTAGTAATCCACTTAGCATCACCATCAGAATCAAGTAATAACACTCTTCTTTTTTTCATTCCTTCGATATCTTCTTTGTCAGTTGCCGCATAGTTTGTTAAAGCTAAATAAGCATCTGAAAATTGATCCATATCATTTAACGTGTTTGATTGCTCGCGATTATACGCATCAATCAATGTTATAATCTGTTCGAAGTCTCCCTGTAATTCCTCGTTATTTTTGAAATGAATTAATGGAACCGCTCCAAATGGATGTGGCTTAGTCTCAACCAACATGAATATCCCGCTTGTTTCCTCGTCAGTGTAATAATAAAAAGCTTTATCATCGTAAACATATGCATTAGTAATGATTTTCTTGTCAACCTCTGAAACATAGTATCTAATCCCAAATTTAACTCTATCCTCAATGCTCGTATCGTAAATTAAAAAAGCGCTATCAGGTTCTATGGCTTTAAACTTAATATTTCCATTTAAGTCTATCCACAAAATCTCATACGCTTCTCCCTTAATTGAACAAGTCTTCGCAAGTTTCAGATTTTCTTTCGCTTCATTGTTGTAATTGCAAACTCTTTGATATTCTTCTAAGAATCTATCGTCTTCTTCTTCATCTAGTGCCGTAGCTGTGTATTTTATGGATTGACCCATAAAAAATCCGACGTTAAAATCAGTAATGTACTTAGGATATGGATTGACAAGTTTATTATCCTTATCTTTGTCAGCGGCACCATCTTGTAATATGTCATGCTCTCCTAAATAATAGCTCTGTAATCTCTGATATCTATTAATTTTAGATTTATGTCTTTTTATATATTCTCCCACTTCTTGTGGTGTGAGTTCTTCTTTTAAAGTCCTAAACATAATTAACACCTCATCATAATCCAAAAGCGGACTTGCTTATGGATCTTATCTTTCTTTCAATCATATCTTCGCTCAATGCGTATCTTGTAGCATCAATACTGTGATTATCTTTATCTTCCAATCTTGCGATTGTATCTCCCCATCTATCCGTTTGATAATCTATGTTCTCAAATTCCTTAGCAGTATTCGGACACCTCTTAGGATCAATGATAATAGCTTCCAAATCATCAAGCCATTTTTCACCAAACTCCACAGAACCTGGCTTCTTATCAGCTCCTACAATTTGTATTCCATAGCTTTTAACCTCTGCTATGGATTTCGGCTCAGCACTATCGGCTATTATTCTTGTATCATCAAAATGTCTTTTCTTGATAAGCTCTGCTGCCTCTCTATTTGAAATCTTAACTCCGTACAACTCATCAAATATAAATACTCTTCTTCTTGTCTTATCGTAATGTAATCTAATCATAGCTAATGGATCAGTAGCATATCCCCAGTCAAGACCTTGACGAATATTATCAAAGTTGTTGATTTCGTCTCTTGATATCTCTCTAAACACCAAATTATCAAAAGGAACAACACCTGACCCGATAGCTTTTCCCATATATTCCCAATCGTATTTTAGCGGCTGTATTTCTTTAATATGTTCAGCTTCATCGATAAATACTTGAGATATATACGGATTATCTAAATATGTTGAGTGATGAACATATGTAGAATTTGATACAAACTGCGATTCAAATTTCTTATTTACCCATGATTGCTTTCTTTTAGGTGGATTGTATGAATAAATAAGCTTATATGATAAACCATCTTCAAGTTCAGCACGAAGAACAGAATTCTCAATCATAGAAACTTCTTCCTCTGTCTTAAACTCTGCAAGCTCCTCAATCCATAAAGTCGCGACTGGAAACTTCGCAACCTTTAACGATTTGATTTTCGATGGATCATCAGCACCTCTGAATATAATTGAGTTACCACGTGGTAAATAAGTAATCTTTAAAGGGCTTTTACCGAAGTTAAAATAAGCACCGACACCTAATACATCAACTGCCTCTTTTAACTGCTCATAAACCGATTCATAAAGCGTATTGCCGACCTTTCGAACACACAATACGGATATAGGATTTTTAATCAAATCCAATATAAGCTCAATTGAAATCATAAAAGACTTACCTGATCCACGGCCACCTTTCAGAACATATCTGAGATGCTCTTTATTCTTAATCTTTTTATGCAACTCCACAAAACATGGATTCACAAGCGTTGATAACCTAGCCGATATCATCGATAATCTTAATCCCTTCTGTTGAGTTTAGGTCAACTTTATCAGTAAACATTTGATTAACCTTTCCTAACAACTCCAAAGCCTTAAGAGAATTAGAAGGAGATGTTGGAGTTTTAACAACTCGCCCATCTTTTGTTACATTATGTTCAACAGTTTCCATTCTCGCATGTTTTGTAATCAATTGTAGTATCTCTTTTTGATTGGCGATTGATTCTTCGTCAAGTTCTTTCATTCTTTCGTCTATGTAAGCTTTTATATTAGGTTTTGTTAAGTTTTCAGCACCAATAACTGTAGAAGTTTTTTCACTATATCCCGCCTTAATGGCCGCTTGTGTAGCATTTCCGCTAATGATGTACTCATCAGCAAACTTCTTCTGTTTAATTGTCAATTTCTTCAAAGCACATCACCTCGCTTTCCAAATAAAAAAGGACTATCCACAATTAGATAATCCTAAATTCTTTAACTCCAATAAAAAAGCCGATACCAGCGTATCGACCTTCTTATGTATAAAATTTAATTGGAGTGATATGAAACTAAACAAAAAATTATTTTTGCTCAATTCTTTTCAATATCACTATATCATACTTCATACTGTAATTTACTGTAATTTACTGTACACTTTACATATCTTTCACGATATTTAATGCCTTTCCATGCATTTTGTATATCATCTCAACACTTCGGTGCATAATCTTCGCGATCTCATGCCATTTCAAACACTGAATGTATCTCAAATTAAGTAAAATGCCGTATTCTCCATCCACGTCGCTAATCCTTTTCTTGTAATTCTCTCTCAGATTGATTAGTTCGCTAATATTCTTATTGATTTTACTTTCCAAATCCACAATCTTTTCAATCAGATCATTATCATTTCTTACACTTGATTGAACCTTTTCTCCAAAAGCGGAAGGTGATCTAATCGAATACTTCAAGGAGTTAAGCTTTTCTAACTCCTTGATATCCGCACTAATCTTCAAATCTAATAAATAGATTCTTTGCAGCTCTTTTTTAGTCATCAGCCTATAAATCTTCCTCTTTGACAAACAAACCATTCACAGTCTTTCCTTTTCTCTTTGAAATCTTCTTATAAGCCATTTCCAAACACTCTACAGGATCTATACCAAGTTGATTACATAAAATAATCAGCGTTACAAAAATATCTCCCATTTCAAGCATCATATCATGAGAATTAAGCTCATTTCCACCCAATATGTGTATAAGGTCCATCTCACTCTTAAATTCAAAAACTTCCTCAATAAATTTCAAAAATTGTTTTTCAGCATTTTCGCTGTGTAATAAGTCCTTGTCGTTTGCCCATTCTTCTACTTTTGTTTTTAATTCTTCAAAATTCATTCTTTTTTTCTCCTTTTTTCTTCATCAAAAATATATTCTACAAAACTAACTAACACAATTGATAAAATAATACTGTCATAATCTACGCCTGCAAAAATCAAAACTATCCAAAAAGCACACATAGCTAACTTGATTTTTAAGTTATTACTCATCTATACCTCCCGATTTCAATTTGATAAAGTCTTGAATTAATATTTTTCCTAATCCTGTTTATCAACATTGCATTTATATCTGCGTTATCATCTTCACTTGCATTTGATTGATTTCTAAATATATTACTTTTCAATTCCTCAAAATCAACCTCGCAAGCTAAAAGTAGTTTTTCAACTTCTTTAATTGTCATCTTCTACCTCGATTTCTTCTATATTTATTTCACTGATACTTGAATCCCCTAAATGATATATAGGATCTATGACTTTTTCAATCATCTCTTTCACATCATTTTTAGTCCAGTAATCATAAGGTTCAAACTCAAAATATATTTTAAACTTTTTCATCTTCCACCTCTACCATTTCAAAATCACTTAAATCCGTATTAAATTTTTCTTTGATTTCCTCAATATCTTTAACGGTAAATTGAGACTTCACAAATTTATTTTGCCCCGAACCATATATAAAATAACTACCATCTTCGAATCTATGATTTAAATACACATCAAACGAACTCAGACCTGCGTTATCACATAAAAATTTATGTCTTAAATAAAACTTCTTTTCTTTATCTTCCCTATCCTTGACAGGTATTTTTACGTATTCAAAACACACTTTATATAATTCATCAACATCATATCCATACAAATAACAAGAATGTCCGTCCGATATAGTACTAATTGCGTATTGACAATTTGCCCAAATCTTAACTAGAACTTGATTATTAGCGGATATAGTAATTAAATCATAGTCACAATTTGATTTGATGTTAGAAAACGGATTTTTGTAGTATTCTA
The DNA here is from genome assembly GCF_009679635.1 of Finegoldia sp. BIOML-A4. Lineage (NCBI taxonomy): Bacteria > Bacillati > Bacillota > Tissierellia > Tissierellales > Peptoniphilaceae > Finegoldia > Finegoldia sp. BIOML-A4. Next base: position 26,372 of record NZ_WKZC01000012.1, read on the forward strand.
TAGTAAATCCTAATTTCTCAACTTTTTCAATAAATTCTTTAGTCTTCATCACTTTAATCCCTTAGCTTTCCAGTCAATCCCATAGCAATTCCATAAAAATGCCGCCTTGTATTTTTTGAAATCAAATATCGCAATTCTATCAGTCTTTTTAATTAGTGTAGCATTGCCATCTATCCTGTAAGTACTATTGTTTCTTTCTCCGCAGCGATTCGATACATAATAACGCTTACCAATTTCGAATTTGTCGCTTATACAGCTTTTACCATACGTCCTTTTAGGTTGTTTATCATAGTTAATCTTGAAATCACCTTTCTTAACCAATCCGCCATTTGCAAGCTCCTCTTCAACTTCAGTGTCCGCTTCTTCCATCAGCCTCTTTTCAAGTTTCTCATTCCAAGTTAATACATCATACAGCCTTCTAAACGCTACAAGCTCGTCATTCATTTTCAAAAATCTACTAACCGCAGACTTATCCCTGCTCAAAACATTACTAATAAACTCGCAGACCTTCGTAAAACTCTCCCCACCGTGATTTCTAATCTGCGACTTACATATTCTTATTTCGTAATCTTGCCAGCCTTTCATCTTATCTCCCTAAATTCGTACTGATCATCATATATCTTTAAAAACATCTTTTTCTTGATTTTATATACATCAGTTAAAACACCTTTAACATCTTCTACAATAGTTTTTCCGCATTTGTCAATATACATAAAATCTGCCACATACTCAATCTTTTTATGTTTTATCTCGTTTTTGTCAAAGAATTCATCTTGTAACAGGAATCTAGGCTGCAACTCTAGATTCCTTATTTCTCCTGCTCTTACAAACAATTTCAATTCACAATATCTTTCAGCTTCTCTCTTGCTGTCGAATGGGTGTCCATCTACAATTGTCTTTTTCGCATTATACTTGCTATATCTTCTCATTATTCTCCCTCATCTTTTTAAACTCCTCTTGCATTCTCTGCATAGCAATAGCATTTGTATTTACTTCTTCTTTTTTCGTCTTCTCCATGAAATTACTTATAATTTTGTTGTTTAAGTTTCTTGATTCCTCAGATAATTCATCGTCCTTTTTTGGTCTGTAATACGTTTGTTTCTTTCCGTAATTGTTTCTAGGCTTATCCGTTCCTGATTTCTTTTTCTTCAAGATCCCATTTATATATGCCAAAGTCCTAATATTATTCTGCTCTGCTATTTGAATAGCCTCTTTTACCCACTGAAAACTATACATTTCCATATAATCCCTCAGCATATTAGCACTATACGGAGATATCAAACCAAAACCACAATCCTCGTACAGTTTTATTAGCTCAGCCAACTTTGGATCATCCAAATTCAATTCTGATTGATCAACACCGTTATTATTATTTACATTATTGTAATTATTTATATTATTGTTTGTGTCATTCAGTGGCTTTTCTGTGGCTTTTTGCTGGTCATTCAGTGGCTTTTCTGTGGCTTTTTGCTGGTCATTCAGTGGCTTTTCTGTGGCTCTTTTATCTAAATCTTCATTCTGATAAACATTGTAATTTACAATTTTATACGTTGTTTTTTGGTGGTCAGTTTTAAACTCAATCATATTCTCGTCTTTTAACAAATTTAAAAACTTTTTTGTTTTTCCTCTACTCCAACCCCAGCGTTCAGATAGTTTTCTAAGGGACGTTATTTTTTCGCCCCTTTTTATTTCAACCATGCTTCCATTAAAAATGATTTTCTTGTTCTCATGATTAGCCAACATTATTAAATCAATCCAAGCAGCTCCGCGATTAAAAGGTTTGTCATTCCATATTATGTTGTCTTGTATCTTCCTATGAATACTAATCCAACCATAAGCCATTTACATCACCTAAAATGGCAAATCACTATCAAATGATTCAGCTCCCGTCATACCCAAATCAGCTGGATTGCTATATCCTTGGTTATTATTTGTACTGCTGCTATTTGATTCTACGAAATCAAAACTATCAACAACAACATCAGTTGTATAAATTCTTTGCCCATCTTTTTCGTATGATCCAGTTTGAATATGACCTGATACAGCTATTCTTTGTCCTTTTCTGAAATAAGTTGCTATATTTTCAGCCATTTTTCCGAATGCGATACATCCGATAAAATCTGCCGTAGGTTGATTGTTTTTCTCTGCTTCTTGTCTTTTTTCTTTGCTTAATTTTCTATCTACAGCAACATTAAATCTTCCAACTGCTAAATTACTATTTGTCATCCTTAAATCAACATCTCTTGTCAATCTACCCATTAAACTTACATTATTCATCTACCATGCCCTCACTTCATTTAATAATTTTTGTTGCTCATTCGCCGTTAATTCATCAAATTTTTGTTTCTTGAATTTAACCTTTATTACTTCTGTTAGCTTATCAAAGCTTATCCCTTTAACTTTCAATATCTCCGCAATTTGTTGCTTTATTATAGACTGTTGAGATGCGCTAACTTGCTTTTTATCGTGTTGATTAGTAGCATCGCTATCTTTTGTATCATCTATTGCAAATAATCCATTTAAAGCATATTTGCGTGCGTATGAACTACTAGCTCCTGTTATTTGTGAACCGTCCATCTTTTTTTTAGTTTCTTCTTCTCTTGCAAAAGCACTAGCCGTTATGCTTTCGCCGTTTTCAACATCAATCAAGTTCACAACAGCCTTTAAATAATATCTATTTTCTATTTTTTGAACCTCATCATTTATAACCAACACACATTTTTCTTTTTTTAAAAAAGGCTTAACAGCTTCCAAAATATCCTCACAACTTCGATAATTATAATTACCGAAGTCGTTTTTTTGACTTTTTGGAGCTTTTAAACTCGTCTGAATATTTAATAGCTTTTCATAAATTGTCATTATCTTATCCTCAAACTTTCTGTTTGTTTTAATTCAACACCATCAACAATCAAACCCTCTTTAATATCATTTAAAAGCTCTCTCTTGTTGAGCTTGCGTTCTATTACATAGTAACTATCGTCTATGCTCTTTTCGTCCTTTATTTCAAGGCTAGGAGTGTTCTTTTGAATGTTAAAACTAAACAAATCAGTCTTAACCTTTTTCCTACCTTGCAATTCCATACTTGCTTGTAAATTCTGCTTTAACCATTTAACTTTATTCTCTGCCGATTTTCTCTTTTCGTTGAATATCTTTTCTTGATTTTTAAAAGCTTCAACATCCGCTTCCAGGTTTCTAATCATTTTCGCATAATTGTCACACTTTTCCTCAATTTCAACATTAAGATTATTTGCCATTTCTTGCATTTCATCTGTAATTTCATCAGCATTTTCAAATTCAGTAAAAAATTTCACATAATTTTCAGTTAGCTCAAATAAATTCATTAGTACTTATCCCTCACAATCATTTCAATCTCATCAAAATTATCAACAATTACTTCTATAACCTTTTCTAAACTATTTTCGTACCCATATACACTGTCTTTAATAAGTTCCATAACTTGAAGTTGTACCTCGTGTCTTTTTGCTTCTTCTCTTGAAAAAAAACTTCGCTCCATCTCCACACGTGTACACCATTTCTTTTTGTCCTACTACCATATATACACTCCTTTATATTTGTAATTCTTTTAATTTTAAGTTATAATTTAATTAATCCTTTTTTAAGGATGTAGTTTCATGATTGGCTGTATTTTGTGGTGAGATACAGCCACTTTTTTTATATTTCTTTAATATCTGTTCCACGATAATATCCTTGCATACCCTCACTCTTTTGAAAATCAATCACTATTCTGTGTTTAAAATACTCATCCAATTCTCCTTTTAGCTTATATACTGAATTATCATAAAAGTACTCTAAACATTCATCTGTAATATCAAAGTCTATTGTTGTTCTAAATTTCATATTTTTTCTCCTTTACATTTCATCTATTTCTTTAGCCAAACTAATAGCTGTATTCAGACTATTTTTGTTTCTCATTCTTTGCCAACATTCGTTATTTCTAGACCACTTGAACCCTTTTCTTTTCAATAGTGATCTCACATCTTCGCCTGGCTTATATCCAAAATGCATTTCTACACGATTTGTTTTGTCATTTGAAATGACTGTACAATTATCAAATTCTATTTCTTCATACTCCATTTCATCTAGTTCTTTTAACTGTTCCAGTCTTTTTTCTGTCGACTTAATCATCGCGTTTAAATTGCTAAGAATATATGAAGGTGCAGGTTTTTTATTAAAACTATAATCTTCATCAATTCTTTTGTTGATTTCTGCTGCTTTCTCGTCGCTTAAATCTTCAAAACCTACCATCGTCTTATGCTTTCTGTAATACTTATTCATATCTTTGTACCTTTGCTGTCTTGCCTTTAATTTTGATATCTTATCTTCTAAAAGCTCGATTGCTTGTGGATTATCGCTGCTGATAACTTTATTATTTTCAGCTGCTGCAAGTTTTTCATCGTAATATTCAGCTTGCTCTTGCTTTTCTATGCTCTTTTTTATGTTTGCATCAATTCTGTCTCTATCTCGTCTCGATCTCTTTTCTGAGTAATGTCCTATCAGAATTGGCTGACCCATAGGAATACTGTCTTGTATTTTTCTCGCGTCTCTAAAAGCATCTACGCTTTCAGATCTCATCTTGTCTGCTTTTTCTCTTAATCTTTCAACTCTTAATTCTTTTCTTTCGAAATAATCCTTTCTACCTACTGCCATTTTTTACACCTCTTTTTGCCATCTTTTTAAAAAGTCTTGCCCTGAATAACACATCATCATCACGTTTCTCCATACTTTTAAGCCAAGCACGATGTATATCCTTTTTTGTAATAATTTCTCCTTCTACGAATTCTCTCGATTTCTTTTTCATAAATTAAAGCATTCTTGAAGTGATCACCAAAATATTTAAAAGTACGAAAAACTTCAAAAGCATAATACATAAATTGCCAACAGTTCTCATATCATCAAGTCTATCTACTTTTTCAATTCTTTTTCTCTTAATTTTTTTACAATTTCCAATACTTCTTCTTTTACTTACATCTTTTGATCTCTTAAATTTTGCCCAAACCTCATCATTAAAATCCGATACTCTTTTTTCCATAACCTAACTCCCTTCTTACCTCTTCTCTTCTTTTTTCTGCCCTATCTTCCATAAACTTAATAGCAATAAGCTTACTAACCTCTTTAATAGCTTGTTCACTCAAATTTATGTCATTTATTAGTATTTCTTTGTTCATACCTACGCTCCTAAAAATTTATTAGTAAAGTATATTTGTCCTTTACCCGTAATCTTAGTTGTTGATGTTGTTCTAACACTTCCGTTAGGATTACTCATTATTCTAGTTTTAACTTCAAACAATCCACGTTCCATTGAGTATTGTGTTGGCAAGTTTTTGCGTTCACCACTCTTACATAAATAATCGTGTTGTCTTAACCATTCAAACAACTTATTTTGCCCAATATCAAATCCGTTTTGCTTTAATCTTTTAGCAAACTCGCCTATCAGTATTGAGTTTTCAGCAACTTCACAACTGTCAGCGAATAATACTTTCGGCTTATCTTTTTCGATTTGTGCTTCTGCTAATGCCCTCCTTGCTTTTTCTTCCTTCAAATTAGTAGCAAGTCTTATGAGGTAGTCTGGATCACTTAAAGTCTTTTCGATAACCTCACTTGTCATATACGCTCCATGTTTTCTAATTGTTGGTATAACTTCATGAGTGATCCATCTCTTAAACTTTTTCGCTTCCTTTTTTCTACTTGCTAAAATCAAATTGTATAATCCATATTCACTTACGATATTAGATTCTCCACTTAAGCCGCCTAAGTTAAACTTAGTCACCTCATCTTCATCTAATCTTCCAACTGATACTGTAGGATTTTTAAGGTCTAACGCATTGCATACATCTATTGCCACAAACCATGGTTCATTGTTTTTGGTAACTGTTCTTATCTCTCCAAATTCGCTATTTTGAAATATTTTTAATTCATTCATGTGCATTCTCCTTTTAATTATATACGCTTTTCCGTATTTTGATTGCAAAAAAATATCTTGTCTAGATCTTCTCCGTTTTTCTTAAATCCAATTAAAGATTTATAGATTTCATCTTGCTTAAATGGAAGTTTGTTTTGTAACCTTAAGTTTAAGCTTGTCTCTGAAATGCCTAAATAATTTGCGAAGTTTTTCATTGTTCCAAAATATTCTTTTATTAAACCTCGTAGCTTTGAATAATCATATATTACAGTCATATTCTACAGTTCACCCCCTTATCAAATGATTTGTTAATTATATTATAATACGGCTTTCCGTTCTTGTCAACAGTTTTCTGTATTTTTTTTTAAATATTCTTGCTTTTTTATACTGAAAACTGTATTATATATTTAGGAGGAGACTTATGAACAACGATAAAATTTCAAGTTTACCAAAAAGATTAAAAGAAATATTGGAAATAAAAAAAATTAATCAAAAAGAATTATCCGAACTTTCGGGAATAAGGGCATCGTCAATAAGCGATTGGATAAATAATAAATACGAAGCTAAACAAGATAAAATTTATATGCTATCTAAAGCGTTAGATGTATCCCCTGCATGGTTAATGGGATACGATGTTGATATAGATAATCATAAAAAGAACGAAGTAACATTTGTTGGACGTGCTAACGTTATGAAAACATATAGATACATAGATGATAAAGCTTCCGCTGGACAACCTTTAACTATTGATGGAAAACAAAATTATTCAAGCTTATCAGTTCCTGATTCTATGTTAGGTAAATACGCCAATGAAGACGTATTATTCATGCACATTATAGGCGATAGTATGGACAAAATCATACCAGATGGCTCATTAATAGGTATATTGGAATTTAATAGTAATTTAGATATTAAAAATGGTGATATTGTTGTATTTAACAACAACTACAATTATTCAGTTAAGCGATATTATAAAGACGAAGCCGAAAACAGAATAATATTTAGACCAGAATCAACAAATCCAATTTACACCGATATTATTTATGACCTTGAATATGAAAATGTAAATATAATAGGTAAAGTTATCATGTACAATGTAACACTAAGTTAGGAGTTATTATGAGCATTTTAAAAAAACTATTTGGATTAAATGATGAAACTGAAACAAAAAACGATAATGTTTTAATATCTGAGGATTCAGATATTAAAACAGAAAAAGATTCCAACAAAATAGAACCAAAAATAGAAGAACATCCTAAAAAAGATAATTTATGGGATCACATTTCTAAAGTTGTTTTACTAAACTGGTGCAACGGAAAAGAATATCCGTCACAATATCCGCAATATTTTTTCTATAAATACGGAATTAAAAACACTAAAAAAGTGCATCAAGAATTAATAGACAACATGTATTTAGAAAAATGTAGTAAAGAACATGCGCTAAAAACTTTAAAAGTTTCAGAATTAAAAGCGTATTTAAAAGATTCCAACTTAAAACAAACAGGCAATAAAGATGAACTGATACAACGTATTATTGATAATGATGTAGCTGTAAATTTTAACGGTAAAAATATATATGTTTTGTCTGAATTAGGCAAAAACTTTTTATTAGATAACAAACCATGGATTTATTATCATAACCACGATTTTATGATAGATGCGTTAGAATATAAAAGCATGTGGGAAAAATTGAAACTTGAAAATACGAATGTAAATGGAGAAATCATCTCTCTTTGCATTCTACTTCATAAACTTCAAAAAAACATGGATTACAAGAAATATAATCAAGCTTGGCTAAATCTATCAAGTTTGCATAAGATATTCTCCGAAAACAAAGATTACAAAAACATAGTGAAAATTGCTACAAAAATGCTAACGATAGAAATTTCAGGACTAGATGATATCATTTCGGATATCAATTTAAAAAGAACACATTTACCATATATCAGATTAAATAAATACTTAGTAACAGATATAAAAAATCACTATGAATATTTTGATCCAAATGAAATTGATTTTATAAAAGAACACCTTGATTATTCAATATTTGGAATAGATCAAATAAAAGATATCTTTTATTCTGTATTAGAAGATTTTGAAACAACTGAATACAACTTAGATAGATTAATTGATGATATAAACGAAGAAAACTCATACAAATATTAGGCAAATTAGCTGCCACTTTACACATCAACAATTAAGCACTAAATGTACTTAAAAATAAAAATGCCTCCGTGTATAACACAGAGGCACCTGAGCATACGTAATATACTCACAATTCACAAACTTATTATATCACGTATGCTCTTTAATTAACATAAAAAGGAGTTAAAATATGAAAACAGCAGTGGCTTATGTTAGATTCTCAAGCGCGGGACAAAGAGAAGAATCAATACAAGCACAAAAAAGAGCAATAGACGCGTATTGCATACAAAATAACATCAAACTAATAAAAACATACGAAGACCACGCAAAAAGCGCCACAACGGATAATCGCCCACAGTTTTTAAAACTGATTAAAGAAAGCAGATATAAAGAATACGACTATGTAATAGTTCACAAATTAGATAGATTTGCAAGAAATAGATATGATAGCGCAAGCTATAAATTAAAACTTAAAAAGAATGGCAAACAACTACTCAGCGTATTAGAAAACATCGACGGCTCCCCTGAATCAATCATAATGGAATCAGTCCTCGAAGGTATGGCAGAATACTACTCCGCTAACCTATCACGTGAAGTAAAAAAAGGAATCGACGAAAACATGCGTAGCTATAAATTCATAGGTGGAAACGTACCTTATGGATACGATATAGTAGATGGACAATATAAGATAAACGAACAAGAAGCAAAAGGCGTACAAAAGATATTTGAAATGTATCTATTACATTACACATACGCAGATATTATGAAATATCTAAACACAAACGGATACAGAACAAAAGCGGGCAACAAATTCACAAACAACTCAATGATATATTCAATATTAAAAAGACGTCTTTACAAGGGTGATTACGTTAAAAATCTAGGTAAAGAAAGAGAATTCATAGCCGAAAATGTAATAGACCCAATAATTGATGCAAAAACATATGAAGAGGCGCAAGAAATTATGAAAGTAAAACAAATCAGATCAAGCAAAAAATCGGATTACGACTATCTCCTATCTGGAATTATTTACCACAAGTGCGAAGATGGAACAATTCATAAAATGATTGGATCATCTGGACGTGGTAAAGGTGGACGTAAATATTATTATTATAAGTGTAAACACTGTAACACTTGGGAGCGCGCCGATAAATTAGAAAAACAAATATGCGAATTTCTAACAGATGTAATCTTTTATAAAAATAACATAGAACAATTTATACAAGCAACATACCAATCAATAAATGATTTTACAGAAGACAACAATGAAAAAGAAGTATTAGAAAACAAAATAAAAGAAATAACAAAAGAAATAGATCAATACTCAAAAGCAATAGCAAAAGGATTAATAAGTGATCAAATAATTGAAAAAGTAAACTCATTAGAACAACAAAAACAAGAACTCAAATTTAATCTATCAAAAATAACTGAAAAAGAACACATCACACTTGATGAAGTAAGAGAATATTTTTATATAAATAAAAACAACTTGTTTAAGGATAGAAAACATCAAAAAAAAGTTATCCAAACTTTAATAAAAAAAATAGTAGCAAGCAACACACAAGTAAACGTTGAATTATCAACATTAAAAGCGTGTTCGCTTACTACTTTTAGTGGCAGGGGATAGAGGACTTGAACCCCTGACATCCGGTTTTGGAGACCGACGTTCTACCACTGAACTAATCCCCTTGGTGCCCAGAGCCGGAATCGAACCAGCGACACAAGGATTTTCAGTCCTTTGCTCTACCGACTGAGCTATCTGGGCACGTACTTTATTTAGGAAATGATTTCAACATTATAAAAAAATATTTCTTGAATAAATCAAGAAATAAATTGGTGGGCCTTCAGGGACTCGAACCCGGGACCTACCGGTTATGAGCCGGGCGCTCTAACCAACTGAGCTAAAGGCCCAAGAATAAATCATATATTCTTGGCGGAGAAAGAGGGATTTGAACCCTCGCATCCCGTTAAGGATCTACTCCCTTAGCAGGGGAGCCTCTTCAGCCACTTGAGTATTTCTCCTAAATAAAGTAATTTAAAATGGCGGAGAGGGTGGGATTCGAACCCACGCGGGGTTGCCCCCAAACGGTTTTCAAGACCGCCTCGTTATGACCACTTCGATACCTCTCCACATTTGGTGGCTCATCCGGGACTCGAACCCGGGACACCCTGATTAAAAGTCAGGTGCTCTACCATCTGAGCTAATGAACCATATTGGCTGGGGTGACAGGACTCGAACCTGTGGAATGCAAGAGTCAAAGTCTTGTGCCTTACCAACTTGGCGACACCCCACTATTATTGGCGCACCTAGGGGGATTCGAACCTCCGGCACACGGATTAGAAGTCCGTTGCTCTATCCAGCTGAGCTATAGGTGCTTAATTGGAGCGGGTGAAGGGAATCGAACCCTCGCAACCAGCTTGGAAGGCTGGGGCTCTACCACTGAGCTACACCCGCATATAGGTAATTAATCTTATTATTTTGTAAAATTTAATTGGTGGAGGAGGGTGGATTTGAACCACCGAAACATAAAGTAACGGATTTACAGTCCGTCCCCTTTGGCCACTCGGG
>NZ_WKZC01000013.1:0-31724 GCF_009679635.1 Finegoldia sp. BIOML-A4
TTTCTTGAAGCAGGAGATATATTAGATGAGAGCTGTTATGAGGTCGAAGGACTCCATAATGCCAACCATGATCTTGGAAAATTGTATTTGGCATTAAAATTTTTAAAAGAAATATAAGATAAATTATAATGAGATTATAAGAGATTAAATGTATTGAGTATAAACTCATATACTAAAGAAAAATAAGCGACAACAATACAAACAAAAGAATAGTAGTATTTTTACATATTTTTCTACTAAACAAAATATTACCGCAGCATGATTTGTTGATAAAATGGTTTAAATATATCAAATTGATGTACTAAATATTAATATATAGTTAGAAATTTTGTGAAAATGTCGTAGCATCAAGAAGTATAGAAGGATGATATAAATTTGAATTTATATTGAAAAAAATAAACTATAAAAACGCAAGGAGACAAATATGGATATTATTCGACTACCTATTATAAATGGAATAACCCCAGATTTATTAAATGGAACAGAACGCTATGCTTACGGGTTAAGTGATTTTACAGATAGCTGGGAATTAAAAGATTGGCAAGAACATGGAGGTTATCAAGGTTCAGTACTTTATTTATATGATTTGCAAGAAAGCAAAGTTTATATCCCATTTAAGAAAAAGAAAAATGTTATTTATCAAATGCCATTATTTAGTGATGGTATGATTTATTTTTTACAAGTAGACTATGATGATAATAAGGTTAATCTATATCGAGTATCATCAAGTTTAGAACTAGAAAAGATAACAGATTTATCTATTGATGAAGTTAATCTTTACAACATTAGATTAATCGGAGAAGGTGTGCATATTACGAGTCAGGATGAAAGCTTTGTATGCTATTATCCCGAATCTTTTGAAATAAAATTAGAGGTAAATGAAAGTGTTCTTTGTATAGATGATGAAAAAATTTACATAAGTGTCTGGATTGAGGAAGGTATTGAAAATGATGAGATAACAAAAGACTGCACTTACTATGAAAAAATACGTGTTAAAGACAAGGCGGGAAATCTCATTTCAGAAGAAATAGGATCATTAACTCAATTCCCAGATGGTAAATGGAGAATATCGTAAAGCATAATATAGGAAAAGAACATAAGAAATTCCAGTTTGTCGAGGTAATACCTTTTAACGATAACCTTAAGCTATCGTTAAAAAGTTCATGGATATGTTCCTACATACGAACGTAGCTACTTGACATACTTAGTGTTCACTCGTTTCATGTTGAAGCCCTAACCCTACTTGTCAAGAAGCGAAGCTACACTGAAAAGTAGAGGCAGGTCCCATGCAAAGATTTCCCAAGAGAAGCGACCGAATAGGAAGCTTTGATTGGCAGAAATCGACTGCTGAAGCTGTAGCGTTAATATAAAAGATGTAAATTTAGAAATCCTGCATTTTAAGCAGTTTTATAAGCATTTTGTATTTGAAAAAGATAAAGAAGGATATGTAAAAAAGACTCAAAAAAACTATATGGACGTAAGAGTAGTTTTGTAACTGGTATGAGGAAACACAAAAAATATAATTAACTCATTTTGTACTTTCTACAAGAGTAGCTTAAAAGGCTGCTCTTTTTTCATTGAAGGGAGTAAGGATTCGTTACATCCTAAAAAGCAAAATCTAGGACGACTCATAAAATACAGCAGACTATTTAAAATAGAAGATGAAATTAGAAAATCCGTGGATGTATTATTGTGATTAATATCGAGAGCATAAAGAGCAATATAAGAAGTCTGGCAGAGAAGAAAAATAGTATAAACATGTGATGCTATAATATTTGTATTAGCATTATCGTGTATAATTTAATAAATCCTTGTACAATTTAAATGAAAGGTGGTAGAAATATGGATATAATGAAATCTTTTAACTTAGCAATAGACTATATTGAAGATAACTTAACTGATGAACTTGATGAAAAAGAAATAACGCGGATAACAGAATATTCATTTCCAATGTTTTCAAGAATATTTTCAATCATATCAGGATATTCATTATCTGAATATATAAGGTTAAGAAAGATGACAAATGCTGCAATTGATTTAAAAAATTCAGATAAAAGAATTATAGACATCGCAATAAAATATGGTTATAATTCTCAGGATTCTTTTGCTTTAGCTTTTAAAAGTTTTCATAAGCTAACTCCAGGTCAAGTAAAAAAAGGAGAAAAGTATCAATATTTCCCAAGAATCTACTTTTCAATTTCAGTTCAAGGAGGAAATCAAATGGATATTAAGATTGAGAAAAAGAAAGCGTTTAAAGTAGCTGGTATTAAATCAGATGTAACTAAAAGTTCAAATTTCCCAAAAGTTTGGGATAGACTGGTTGAAAAAGTACCAAGAGAAAAATTTGAGGAGTTTGGTAATGGTCAAATCTTTGGCGTAGGATATGATTATATAATGGATGAAGAAGATTCATTTATATACTTAGCTGGTTTTGATTTAACGGATGAAGTAAAAGCTGAGGAGTTAGGGTTAGACATACTCAGCATTCCTGAAAAAGAGTATGCTATTGTAAGTTTAGAAGGTCCTATACCAAAGTGCATTCACGAAGGATGGAAGTATATTATTTCATATTTCTTCCCTAAAGAAGGATATAGACATGATGAAAGTCCCGATTTTGAAGTATATGGAGATGGAGACCCTAATTCAGAAGATTATCAAATGGAATTATGGGTTCCTATAGTAAAAGAGTAATTTAAATTTGTTTAACGGCATCTATCAAATGGTAGGTGCTTTTTTGATTGCTATTAGTAAAAATAGGAATAAATAAAAGTCCTATGAAACTTGACCTAACAACAGGAGATGCAATAACACCAAGGGAAATAGAATATACCTATCCCTGTATCTTTAGCAAAGAAAATATAAAAATAATGGTATACCTATTAGAAACAATTTTATCTGAAAAAGACGAAACCATAATCAGAAGAAATATAACAACAACACGAATGAGAGACTTTTATGACCTATACACCCTCTACAAACTAAAGAAAGATGAGATAAACTATGAAATTTTAAGAGAAGCAATAGAAAGAACTTCCGAAAAAAGAGGAAGTTAGGAGATAATGAAAGACTCTGAGGAAATAATCGAGGACATAAAATAAGATTAATACCTAAGATCCTTGTGGGAAGTATATCTCAAAGAAAATAAGTACATTGCAGATTTGGCCTTTGATAAAGTTGTTGATGTAGTGACAACTTTATCAAATAGAATTAATGAGATGTAATTTAACAGACAGTGTCCGGCATATTGTAGATAAGAGAAATTAAGTAAAAGAGAAGTGGAATTAATCTACTTCTTTTTTTAAACTTAAATGCTATTGCAAGGAGAACGTTTTTATATTAAACGGTATTTAATGGTATAATATAATAAATATGAGTTTTCAATGTAGGTTATATTGAGAACTTTTATTTATGAAACTCACTCAAAAAACTAATAGATTTGGATACGACAAAAAGAAATTGATGAAAATAGCAAAATTTGGAAAATTTAACTTTATAAAATTAAGAATGGCTAAACATAACCACAGATGTTTTGCTTAGAATTTGCAATGATTTGGATTGTGATATTGAGGAAATAGTGGAATGTATGAAAATTTAATATGAGGAGATTATGTTTTGAATAAAATTACAGATGTTACAAGACGAGATATTTTTGATTTATTCAAAAAAGGAATAACAGAAGATAATTGGTTAACAACAGAGACTATATATTATCCTTATTATGGTCGTTTTGAAATTGTAGATTTTTTAAAAAGACTGTATAACTTAGCAGATTGGGAAAGCCAAGATTCTAGAGTTGATAATGCAGAAGAAGAAATTGCAATGCATACCCATAATGGTGATTATCCCGACGATTGGATATTCGAAGACGAAAGATTTCAACTGTTTGATGGCGAAGATAATATTTTACTTAATTTTATTTGCGAAGTATTTCATCCAGAAGTGAGGGATGAAAATGGAGTTTGGGAAAGATATTTAGAAAAAATAAATACTTTGCTAAATGAAGATGGGTATGCAATAGTCGCTACAAGCAAATTATCAGGAAGAGATGTGTTTAGCTGGAGAACATATATTAAGAAACCAAGTATGTATATTCCTTTTTCAGAAAGAAACAAGTCATTAATAACTGAAAAAAAAACCAGTATTAAGCTTACTAATGCAGCGAGACATCAACTTTTTAAGGTAATGAATGAATATAACGAAACATTTATGTTTACATCTGAAACCAATTTTAATTATTACAAATCAATAAATGACTTAGTTTTAGAGGATATTACTAAGTTTTATATTCCAAAACATTATGTGGGAAGCGAACTTGTAGAAATAAATGAATTTAGTGATTTTAAAGAAGGTACTCGACCATTCACTGTGTTTGATGTTATTGAAAGTTTTAATAGGCACACTACAAAATCTTCACAATTTAGAAATGAGATAAATGCCATTTTTAAATTAAATAAAATCAATGTAGAGCTCAGAAATGGAGAAGTACATTCTACAAGCAATAAAGTAATCGGACTCGATGATTCAACAAATATTAATGAAGCTGGTCTTGAAGAGTTAATAAGGACATCTGAAGATTTATACAATAAAGGTGAATATTCCTATGCTGTTGAAAAAATCTGGGATGCGTTTGAAAGAATTAAGACTTATTATCCTACTTTGGATAAGAAAAAATCAGCAGAAAAAATCATTAATGATATAAGTTACGGGAATGAACATATCAAAAAAATGTTTGATAATGAATTTAAAATATTGACGAATACAGGGAACTCATATCGAATAAGGCATCATGAAATTAATAAAATAGATATCAGCAAGGAATTGCATTATAAGTATTTCTATAAGAGATGTTTGGCATTAATTTCTGTAATAGTAGAAAATTTACAGTAAGGGGGACAATTTGTTTTTTGACAATAGTAAATATTTTGTGTTTGATAAATCTATTCCTTATTCAAGTGGAAAAGAAATACAGGTATATAAACTTAATAATGAATTATTAGCTGATAGTATTTTGAATAGTTGGGCATCTGGATTAAGAAATAATTATGTTGAAGAGAGTTTGTTAGAGCCACTAATTAAAGGAACAGGATTAACAAAACAAGAATTTTTGGAGAAGAATATATTTCCCAATCATCAAAATAAACTAGGTGCTATAACTATGTCTGGGGAATTCGGAGAGATATTGGTATATGACTATATAAATTTTGTTCTAAAGCACTATATTACTAGAACTAGGTATTTGGAAAAAGTCAATCCTGATATGCCAGTATCTGGAAGTGATGTGATAGGGTATAAAGTTAAAAATATTAATAAACCAAGTAAGTCTGATCACTTAATAGTTGCTGAAGTAAAAACTCGTTCTAGCAAAGTTGGAAATAAAAACAGGTCGTGTGAAAAAACAGTTAAAGATGCCATAGAACACTCTATTAAAGATAGGGTTCGAATCGGTGAGTCTCTAAATGCTGAAAAAAGGAGATTACTTAATCGTTCAAGAAATGACGAGGCAAAAATAGTAGAAAGGTTTCAAAATAAAACAGATAATCCGTTTATAATTGACTTTTTTGCAGTTGCTGTATTGGATATTGATTTGTATTCAGACCAGGTAGTTTTAGATGTGGTTAATAGTCAGAATGAAAATGTAAAATCCACGAGTATATTGATAATTCTTTCCAAAGAATTGCTGATCTTCTTAAGAGATTTATATAGGAGGGCTTGCTTATGTTGATAGAAAGTGCTTCAAAATACTATTTGAAAAAAGTTCGAGCAAAAGCAAAAATGTATGAGTATGGCGTACCAGAAAATCTTCATATAGAAGTTGAAGAACAAGCAAATGACCTTATATTGCTTAGCATTGGGGTTGTTGGTGACATTTCTAATGAAATATGGAAAATGAAAAAAGCTCCTATAATTCTTTCGAAGGAAAAGGAAGAAGAATTGTATTTTGTATCAAGGTTTTTTGATGCTTATTTTCAGTCTGAAATGAGTATTGACTTGAATCCATATTATATATTGATGGGAGCGGTTACTTATTACTTCTGTAATATGAATGGTAGTTCAAAAGTAATGATGAGTATTATGCCAGATTTAAGTGATTTTGAGTTTTCTGCTTCTGGATTAGAAAATGTAATAATGTGGATGTTAGATAATAATCATAAATTTGACGTCGGTAAGATAGATGGAAAATACAGAAACTATATTGTGCAATTAGTTGATTACTATAATATGTTTTTTGATTGCAAAAATCCTAACAACTCGAATTTCGATGATTTTAGAAGTTATGTTTATAAACTTGGTAACGATAGAGAAATATTATTTACAGATATTATTTTAGCAATATTGAAAAAGAAAATTTATAATTCGTGTATTAATCTAATGCCACTATATTCTGGTATTGACAAGAACGATTGGATTTCAACATTTAAGAACAATGCGCTGATGAAAGAAATGTGGTCATCCCAGATTTTACTAGGTAAAGAAGGAATTTTCGAAGGAAAATCAGGTGTTATTCAAATGCCAACAAGCTCTGGTAAAACAACATCTGTAGCACTTGCTGTACAAGCTGCTTTTCTATCACATAGAACTTCAATTGTAGTTGTAGTAGCTCCATTTAGAGCTTTATGTAAGGAAATAATGCTTGATATGGAAAAGTTTTTTGCGTTTGATGAAAATATATCTGTAACTGAGTTTTCTGATATTCCTGAACCTAGCGAAATAGAGTTAGTTAAATCTGAGTATATTGGTAAAAAAATATTTGTTATGACTCCAGAAAAGTTGGAATATATTTTAAAACATGATACGGAAATAATTGAAAGTATTAACATGATTGTTTTTGATGAGGCTCATTTGTTTGATGATGAATCAAGGGGAACAGATTACGAACTTTTACTGACAACAATAAATAGCTATCTTAGACCAGATGCACAGAAGATATTAGTTTCAGCAGTAATTTCTAATGCTGAGCAATTAAATGCGTGGATTAACCATGATGGTATTGTTATAAAAAATAATACAATTAAAACATCAGAGAAAACGGTAGCCTTTAATACATTTACATCGACTAATGTTAATAATGCTTATAGTAATCTTTATTTTGTGGATCCAAATAAATACTTAGAAGAAGAATTTTATGTGCCAAGAGTTGTCCAAACAAGAGAATTAAATAAAAAAGGTAATGAAAGAAGATCAAGATATTTTCCTGATTTTACAAATAATAAGCAAGATGTAGGCATTTATTATGCAATTAAATTAATAAGAAATGGAAGTATTGCAATTTTTTGTTCAAAAAAAGATAGTGTAAATAAGATATTACGAAGATTTATTGAATTAAAAGAGAGAGGAGTTTCTCTTGAAGATTTTAGTCGTTTATCAGATTATGTTGAGTGTTTAAAAATTGCATATTTAATAAAAGAACACCTTGGTGAAAACAATTTATATATAGCAGCATTAAGGGGTATTGTAGGGCATCATTCGGGTGTGCCTAACGGGGTAAGAATTGCTGAAGAATATGCTTTGAAAAAATCATTAGTTCGTTGTGTAGTATGTACTTCTACATTGGCACAAGGAGTAAATTTGCCAATTAAATATTTAATCGTATCAAGTGTTTATCAATCAAAACAGGTAATTAAAGTTAGAGATTTCCATAATTTGATAGGAAGAACAGCAAGAGCAGGAAAAGAGACAGAAGGAACTATCATTTTAACAGAAAATATCTATAAAAATAGTAAAGAAGACTATAAATTAAATAAGTATAGACGTTTGCTTAATGCTGACAATTCTGAGGAGTGCTCTAGCAATCTTTTAAAATTAGTCAGAGAAGTTGATTTAGGAAATAATAGAACAATTAGTTTTGACTTTTTGAAAAAATACATTAATTCCAGATATTCTAATAAGGCTGAATATACTGAATTGAAAAAAGGTATTATTGAATATAGAGAGCAAGGAAAGGAATGTGGTGAAGAAATTTTTTATAAAATGAATGAAATAGATCATATTCTAGTATCATTGGAAAATTTTATACTTGGCTTTGTAGATGTTGAAGATGCAAGTTTTGAAATTATTAAATCTACATATGGTTACTACTTGGCAAATGAAGAAGAGAAAGAAGAATTGAAGAATATATATAACCTTATTAAAAGTAGTATTGATAGTCTTGAAGTTACTAATAAGCTGATTTACAGAAAAAGTATGTTAGGCATATTGAAGATGAAAGAAATATCTATATTTATAGATGATAATTTGTATGAACTAGTAAATGCGAATTTTGATGAATTAATTAGAATTATTGCTAATAGACTTAAAGAATCAGAGGTTTGCAAGGTTATTCCTAAATTTGTTGATGATAGCTATGTGTATGATTTATTAAAAATGTGGATTAATGGTAAAAGTTATATTGAAATTTGGAGCTATGCAAAATCAGTAAATTTGTTAGTTAAGCGGGGTAAAAAAAGTAGAGATATATCATTGGAAAACATAATAACTTTATGTGATTCGGACTTTGGATATGCTTCATTAACTATAATACAGGCTATTATAGAAGTTTTAAATACTAAGGATTGTAGTGAAAATATACAAGAAAATTTAAGTGATATAATATATAGAATAAGATATGGATTACCGAACAAAGAGTCTGTATTTATATATGAACTTGGATTTGCAGATAGAATTATTTCGCAAAAAATTGCTGATGAAATAAGTGATTTTGACTGTAGCACAAAAAAGAAAACAAAATCTACAATAAAAAGCAATAGAGAGAAACTGCAAGAATTATTGGCAAACTATCCATCATATTTCTTGGATAGACTGCAAAAACTAAAATAAGATTTCAAGGAGATGGAAGTTATTTTTTCATCTCCTTACTTATGTAAATTCCATAGTTATTTCGTATTTGATAATGTTCATACGTAGTTGATCTTGTAAAAAGTACCCTTACATAATTCCATTCCAATTTCTTGAGATTTTATAGGATCAACCTCTCCTGGTAGAAAAGATTGGATTAAATGCCTAGCCAAAACTGTTCCTTTAGTATCATTGTCTTCTCGTGTTTTCATAAATTGAATGTGTGCAGTAGATGGATGACATTTGAATGATGATACCAAGATTTTTTCATCAGTTTTTTCACTCTTAGTAATGTAATCTATTGCCAAATTTAGGGTTGTTTTTATAGGATGTATTTTTGTAATTGCCATACTAATCACCAGAACTTTCGTTTGATTTATTAAGAAGTAGGGAATGGATCTGCCATATTTCTTTTGATAATTTTTCTATCTGTTTATTCATTGATTCAATTTCATTTTTGTAAATAACACCAGTTGTATTAGTAGCTTTTGCAATCTGGTTTATATTATTTGTTGCATTTGAAAGTAGCCATTGCAGGTTTCTAAATGGTTCTAAGTCTACAACATATATCTCTTTTTCTAATACACATTTCCTAAGAAAGTGGGACATAGTTTTGCAATTAGCAAGTTTCATTTTCTTTTCAAAAACTTCTTTTTCTTCTTTAGTAAGTTTTATTTCTATTCTTTCATTTCTAAATCTATTTGCCATTTTACTCTCCTTTATAAAATATTTCGGGGTCTTAGGGCTTCCATAACAAGGTAAAAATTAGCAATAGACTTCAACCAATCGCTAACTATATTAGCTCTTGGAAAGTCCTTGCATAGCACCTACCAAACACTCAAGTAAACTTTCGTGTGGTTAGGTGCGTAAAAAAATGGAGCATTCCTTAAAGAACTGCTCCATTAATTTTTTTCGTAAGTGTCCGTACACTTACTGTGCTTGCTATTAAAGTTATAAGCGTTAAGCGTTTATTAATTTCTGTTAATTATACCGCATTTAAAGAAATTAATAAAGCAGTATAAAGGGCGTTCAAGCAAATATCTTAAATAAGATTACTTAAATTTAAAATAATCCATGTATTGAAATTAATTATCAAATGAGCTACAATAAAACTGACGATAGCGTCGGAATTATTTATTGACAGGAGATAAAGTTTTGAATGATAAAAAATTGAAAGTTGGAGAAAAAAGGAAGTTAGAAATTCTGGAAGCTGCAAAAAAATGTTTCTTAGAAAAGGGTTTCCAAAATACAACTATGGAAGATGTTATAGAAAAAGTAAGTTTAAGTAAAGGTGGTGTTTACTATTATTATGGATCAACCTATGAAATGATTTATGATTTTATGAAATTAGGTATCAAATATAGAGGAGAAAAAAACAAAACTATCGACACATCTAAATTAACGAGTTTAGACGCAATTACTGAGATAATGATGGAAAGAATTTATGATGAAAATGAATTTAAAAGCATCTATGCAATTTTTTTGAAACTACAAAATGAAGATAAAAGATTGTGTGAAATGTTTGAAAATTTAAAAGAAACAAACACAGAAATTTTGTTGTCTGCATTTCCTCCAGACGATAAACTCTCATCTATTTTTGAAGATGAGTTTTTAGTTACCTTTGTAAATACTTTGATTTTAGGATATGAAAGTTTAAATCAAAAAGAAATTTTTATTGAAAATAAAAAAACAATCAAAAAGATGTTGGAAGATTATTTGAGAGAAAAGCTCATTAATTAGGAGATTTTTTATGGGTAAGGAGTTAATGTGCCATCTTTATGGAAGAAATTTAGAAAAAATAAAAGAAAATTCTAAAGGGAGAATTTGCGAATTTCATAATTTGGAAAATGGGAAATATATAGTTTCCAAGTACGAAATTTTCAAAGGGGTAACAGTTTTTTATAATGATATACACACTTCTGTCATAAAGAAAAAATTATCAAAAAATTTAAATCAAAGCTATGAGATTAATCATTGTAGAGAAGGAAGATTTGAATGCGTGTTAAGCGATGGAACTATTACTTATATGGAATCGGGAGATTTTGCAATCAATGCAAGTAGCAATAGTTCTGAAGAATCTTTTTTTCCTATATCTCATTATCATGGTGTGACTTTTTATATTAATCCAAAAGAATTTGATAGCGAAATATATTTTTTAGAGGAAATGTTAGGGATTAAATTTGAAGTTGTTTTAAGAAAATTATGCAATAAGGACAAAATTTTTGTACAAAGAGCTACTCGGCATATTGAACATATTTTTTATGAAGTTTATAAAGTTCCAGATGAAATTCTAATTGAATATCTAAGGGTAAAATTTCAAGAACTTTTCCTATATATTTCAAGCCTTGATACCAGTAACAAGATAAGCGATAGGAAATATTTTATTAAGACAAATGTTGATATTGTAAAGAAAATAGATGAATTTATAAAGAATAATTACGAAAAAAATATAACTTATGATAAACTATCAGAAATTTTTAAGATAAATACTACCACAATGAAATCTTGCTATAAGAGTGTTTTTGGGCAAACAATTAAGGAGGCTATAACAAGTAAAAGATTGGAGGTAGCAGCTGATTTTTTAAATAATACATCAATTTCAATTACAGAAATTGCTATTAGGGTAGGTTTCACAGATCATGCTAAATTTTCAAATACTTTTAAAAATAAGTTTAATCTCACTCCTTCAGAATATAGAAAAATATCTAAAACAGCACATTTAGTCTAAATAGTCAAGAAAATAAGCTTAGTCTATTATAGAATGATAACAGCTATCAACTAAGGAGGTTGAATTATGGAAAGTAAAAAATTAACTATAAAAGATTTAGCAACCATAGGAATCTTTTCTGCAATCATGATTGTTGTATTCATTGCTTTTTCAATGATTACAGGGGCATCATTATTTTTCAATATGATTTTTAATGGTGTGTTTACTGCACTAATTTTAGGACCATTTTTTGTTTATATGGCTATGAAAGTAGGCAAACCAGGAGTTGCACTAATTTATAATATTATACAAGCTATATTAGCAACTGTCTTTATGGGTCCTTTTATGATTCCATGGTTTGTAGGTGGCGGGATAATTGCAGAGTTATCTATGCTTGGTACAGATAGCTATAGGAATATAAAAAGAATTACTATTGCTTGGATAATTACATCATTAACTAGAGCGGCTCATGGTATGAGCGAAATATGGTTTTTTAAAGATGCCTTCATTAAGTCCGGCGTATCTCCAGAACAAGTTCAAATACAAACTCAGTATTATACAAATCCTAAATGGATTCTTATTTCTTTAGCATGTACTATTGTGGCGGCAATTATTGGTTGCTATTTAGGAAATAAGATGACAGAAAAGCATTTTAAAAAGACAGGCATAATAAAATGATGCATTTGGACTTACGTTCCAAATTAGTAGTATTTTTAAGTACAGTATTTTTGGTTTCAGTATTGTCCAAAGATACTGTATTTTTTTTATTAGCCGCCATTCTAGTTATTTATGTATCACTGCAAGGATATAGCAAATCTACTATAAAACTAATTATTGCAATTGGTGTTTTAAGTTTTTTGAGATTTGTCTCAAATGGTGAAGGTTTTGGCATTTTGATTCCAGATATGTTTCTGTTTATGGTTATAAGAACATTAGTTATAGTTCTATCAGTAATACCAATTTTAAAAACACCTCCAGGAGAGATAATGGCAATAATGAAAAAAATGAAAATTCATAGAAATGTTGCTTTGCCACTTATTTTCATGATGAGATTTTTCCCAGTAGTTAAAAGTGAGTTTAAAGAAATTATCGACTCGTTGAGATTAAGGGGATTAATTTCTATTAAAAAACCATTTTTAACGATGGAATATTTATTTGTTCCTATGATGTTTTCATCTTCAAAAATAGCTGAAGAACTTGCCGCCACATCGGAAGTAAGAGGAATTTCTGCATCTGGAAAACATAGCTCAAGAAGAGAAATAAAATTTAGAAATCTTGATGTTATTGTTTGTTTAATCGCCATCTTTATCACAATGAGCATGATTTTCCTGGAGAGGAGTTATTAAGATGATCAAGTTAAAAAATGTAAGATTTGCCTACAGTAAAGATTCAGCAAACATCTTAAAAAATATTAATTTGGAAATTAATGATGGGGAATGTGTTGCCTTTATAGGGGCGAGTGGTTGTGGCAAAACTACCCTTACAAGACTTATAAATGGTCTTGCTTATAAATTTTATGGAGGGAAATTAAAGGGAGAAATTTCCATAGATGGAATAAATCCCCTGGAAAAAGAATTATATGAAATAGGGAGGAAAGTAGGATCTATTTTTCAAAATCCCAAGAGTCAATTTTTTGCAGAAAATGTAGAAGATGAAATTGCCTTCGGGCTTGAAAATTATGGGATAGAAAGAGAAAAAATAGATGAAATAATCAATAATTCCTTAAAATCTATTAATGGAGAAGATTTAAAAGATAAAAACTTATTTCATCTTTCAAGTGGAGAAAGACAAAAAATAGCAATTGCTTCAATAAATGCACTTAATCCACCTATTTATGTTTTTGATGAACCGTCTGCTAACCTAGATATGAAAAGTGTAGAAGCTTTAAGAAAACTTATGCTTTTATTAAAGAAAAATAAAAAGACAATAATCATTTCAGAGCATAGGCTATACTACCTTAGAGGAGTAGTGGATAAATATTATTATCTTGAAAATGGGGAAATTAGAAATGTTTTTACAGAGGAAGAACTATTATCAAAAAGTGAAGATTTTTTCAATAAGTTAGGATTAAGATTCTTTTCTTTAAATAAAATATCTCCTAAAATAAATAAGTTAAAAGAGATAAATTCTATGAACTTAGAAAAAATTTCTTTTTCCTATAATAAGAATGTCCTTATAAAAGATTTGACCTACGAATTTAAAAGTGGAAATATTTATGGAATTATTGGGGATAATGGCATAGGCAAATCTACTCTGTTTAAAATTTTAAGTGGACTTATGAAAAAAGATAGTGGTTTTATATCTATAAATGGAGAAAAATTAAACAAAAGAAATAGGCAAAAAAGAATATACTACCTGTCAAATAATCCTGATAGTAATCTTTTTGAAGTTTCAGCAGAAGACGAGTTAAAACTAAATAATAAAGATGCAGATACAGATAAAATATTAGCTGATTTTAACTTAGAAAATATAAAAGACATCCATCCACAAATCATGTCAGGCGGACAAAAACAAAGATTAACTATCGCTTCAGCAGAACTTTTAGAAAGAGATGTTTATTTATTTGATGAGCCAACAAGTGGTTTAGATGGACATAATATGCAAATTATTTCAGAAAGAATGAAGAAATTACAAGAAAAAGAAAAAATTATACTTATAATTTCCCATGATTATGAATTTTTGTGTAATTCCTGCAATAAAATTCTTTATTTAGACGGATCCTCTTTTGAGGAATTTTCTACAAAAGAGGATAAAGAAAAAATATTAGCTATATTAATGGGAAAAAATTTTAATATTTAGGAGGGGATTTGATGGATCTAATAAAACAATATGTAAAAAAGAGAAAAGGCTCATATTTTATGTCAATCTTATTGGCAATAATTGGAGTAGTGGCTGGGCTTTTTTCTTATATATACATGGCGAAAATTATTGTGAATTTGATTAATGGCATAAGGGATATGAGCTTATATACTCTACTATGCATAAGTATTTTAATAACATTTGTTATTAAAGAAGTGGCAGCAGGAATATCAACAAGTATTTCCCATACCGCAACCTTTAATTCATTAGGAGAAATTAGAAATGATATTTCTAAGAAACTTTTTAAGATGCCACTGGGAGATGTTCTTTCAAGAACATCTGGAGAATTAAAAAATATTATAGTTGAGCAAGTTGATTCTATGGAAACTTCACTTGCCCACTTAGTGCCAGAATTTACTGCAAATTTAGTAGGACCTATTCTATTGTTTATTTACATGTTTACCTTAGATTGGCGATTGACCTTGCTATCACTAATTCCATTTGTGGTAGGAATGGCTACCATGATGTCTGTTATGAATGCTCATTATAAGGAAATGTTTGGAAAGTCAGTTGCCATTGGTCAACATATGAATAATTCCATTGTTGAGTATATAAATGGGATAGAAGTAATAAAGACCTTTAATCAAAGCGAATCATCTTATAAAAAATATTCTGATGCAGTTTATGACAATGCAAGCTTTTATTATAACTGGATGGGTGAATCTATGAATAGGGTTGCCATAGGTAGATTACTTTCTCCTATGGGAATTATTACAATCATACCCTTTGGGATTTTATTTTATATAAATGGAAGTATTGATTTAGGGAATTTAATTACCTTAATCGTCTTATCCTTTGCTACAGTTTCTAGTATTTTAAAAATCATGAACTATATGGATGATATGTCAAGAATATCAACTATAACTTCTGAAATAGGAAAGATTTTAGATTCAAGAGAGTTAGAAAATATTGATAAGGGAGAAAAAATAGAATCCTATAATATAGAACTTCAAAACGTAGACTTTTCTTACGATGGGAAAAATAAGGTTATAGATAATCTTTCTATGGAAATAAAAGAATCTTCTGTTTCAGCCCTCGTTGGTCCTTCTGGCTCAGGCAAGTCCACAATAGCAAAACTCATTGCTGGATTTTGGAATGTAGATAAGGGATCTATTAAAATTGGAGGAGTAGAAACAAAAGATGTGTCTCTCGAAAACTTGTCTTCATTAATTTCTTTCGTATCCCAAGATAATTTTCTTTTTGATATGACTATAAAGGAAAATATTAGGCTTGGAAATAAGAATGCCTCTGACGAAGAAATCATAGAGGTATGTAAAAAATCTGCCTGCCATGATTTTATTATGAATCTATCTAATGGTTATGATACAAGAGTTGGTGAAGGTGGAGGTCATCTATCTGGAGGAGAAAGACAAAGAATATCTATTGCTCGTGCCATGCTAAAAAATGCACCAATCGTAATTTTAGATGAAGCAACTTCTTATATAGATCCTGAAAATGAAGCTCTCATACAAAACGCCTTGGCAAATCTAGTTAAGGGTAAAACTTTAATCATAATCGCTCATAGGTTAAAGACAATTGTTGATGCCGATAGGATATTCGTTATTAAAGATGGTAAATTGAATTCTTATGGTACTCATGAAGAACTATTAAAATCATCAGAACTTTATAAGGAAATGTATGCTGCAAATTTAAGGGGTGATGAAAATGTTTAATGTGTTTAAAAAGATATGGAATTTTTCAAAAGAAGAGCAGGTATATATTAAGAAATCTATTCTCGCTGGATTTTTGCACGCAGTATTTAATGCCCTTGAGTTTGGTGCAATTTACTATATGCTAGTAAATATTTTCTCTAAAACTTTAGACTATAAGGCTATCTTTGTTTGTCTTGGAATATTAGTTATATCCCTCGTTGGAAAGATAATGACACAAAAATCATCACAAATGGCACAAACACACGCTGGATATTTTATGGCAGCTCACAAGAGAATAGAAATAGGAGAAAAAATAAAAAGAGTTCCTATGGGTTTCTTTTCAAGCTTTTCACTAGGAAGATTAACTACTATTGCTACATCTTCACTTTCCCAAGCAGAAATGTGGGTGCCTATGCTTTTGGTTCTTGTACTTGGTGGAGTTTTAAATACTTTAGTCTTTGTCCTTGGAACTTTAATTTTTAACGTAAAGGTAGGACTGGTTGCTGTAGCAGGTGTGGTAGTATTTTTCATCGTTACATCAATGATGGAGAAAAAATCATCAGCTAATGCAGATAAAATGACAGAAACACAAACAAGACTTACAAAAGAAGTATTAGCAACTTTACAAGGAATGCAGGTTATAAAATCCTATAATCTTGGTGGAGAAAATAACAGAGCTTTGAGGAAGTCTATAAAAGATACATCAAATATACTTTTAGATTTAGAAATATCTGTAGCACCATACACAGTTATCCAAAGAATTGTAATGGGAATAACAACAGTATTTATGGTCTATGTATCATTAAAATTAAATTTATCTGGTGAACTTCCGCTTGCTGAAACAATTCTTATGATTATGGCATCTTTTATTATCTTTGAAGGCTTAATAGGGGCAGGATCAAACATGGCAATCCTAAGAGCTTGCGAAAATGCTATAGATTCTGTAGGTTTTATCGACTCTATGCCTGATATGAGAGAAGGAAGTATTACAGAGCCTATAAAAAATCATGATATAGTCTTTAAACATATCAGCTTTTCTTATGATGATAGACCAATTTTAAAAAATGTATCAGCAGAGATAAAAGAAAATACTATGACTGCCATAGTTGGTCCATCTGGATCTGGTAAGACAACATTTTGTAATCTTATTGCAAGATTTTGGGATGTAAATTCTGGCGAAATTTTAATAGGTGGAAAGAATATTAAGGACTATAAGATAGAAAACCTTATGAATTCAATTTCCATGGTATTTCAAGACGTCTATCTCTTTGAAGATACAATTGAAAACAATATAAAATTTGGAAAACAAAATGCAAGCCATGAAGAAGTTGTAGAAGCTGCAAAAAAAGCAAGATGTCATGAATTTATAGAAGCTTTACCAGAAGGATATGACACTATCATCGGAGAAGGCGGAGCAAGTCTATCTGGCGGAGAAAAACAAAGAATCTCCATAGCAAGAGCCATGCTAAAAGATGCGGACATCATAATCTTTGATGAAGCCACAGCAAGTATAGATCCAGAAAATGAAGATAAACTTAAAGAAGCAATAGAATCATTAACAAAAAACAAAACAGTAATTATGATTGCCCACAGACTAAAGACAATTAGAAATGCTGACCAGATTTTAGTCT
The DNA here is from genome assembly GCF_009679635.1 of Finegoldia sp. BIOML-A4. Taxonomy (NCBI): domain Bacteria; kingdom Bacillati; phylum Bacillota; class Tissierellia; order Tissierellales; family Peptoniphilaceae; genus Finegoldia; species Finegoldia sp. BIOML-A4. The sequence goes on from NZ_WKZC01000013.1 coordinate 17,682, forward strand.
TAAAAGATGGAGAAATAGTAGAACGTGGAAATCACGAAGAACTGATTAAAAATAATGGACTTTATTCTGATCTTATCAATGCAAAAGCTAAGGCGGAATCATGGAAATTAAATAATTAATATAAAAGAAATATTTAAAGTCTTTGAATAAGAAAATATAGATACTTTGACAATGAATGGAGAATTACTATTAACAATATTAAGTTCAGTAGCTCAACAAGAAGTAGAAAATAACTCAGCCCATGTAAAAAAGGATTGAAAATGAAAATGGAAAAGGGGGAGCTTATTGGTTTTCAAGGTTGCCTTAGTTATGATTATGACCCTACAACAAAAAGTATCTATATAAAAGAAGAAGAAATAAATGATAATACTTTAGTCAAAGATTTGAAAAAGTTAGAAAACCAATTAAATAGAATCATTAGTCAAGAAAGAAAGTTAGTTGATCTTCATTTAGAAGATAATATAGATGAAGAAGTTTATACTAAAAAGTATAAAAAACTTACAAAACAAAAAGAAGAATTACTTGATGAAAAGAAAACACTGGAACTAACAATAAAAGATGAAAGTTTTATTAAAGAAAGACTAAAGCAATTTAAAAAGATCTTAGAGAATAGAGAAATTATAGAGGAATTTAACAGAACAGTATTTGAAAGCATATTTGAAAAAGTTGTGGTAGGCAGAATTGACAAAGAAGGAACAGTCCATCCATATGACTTAACATTCTATTTCAAAACAGGAGTAAAAGATAGTCTAGATTCAAATAATTTCAAAGATAAAAGAAAAAATGCCAAAGACAATGATATTGATAAATTGTGCTCCACAAGAATGACGAGGATAAAAAATTATGTTCCCAAGTAAAAGACAACGCACGTTGAAGCCCTAGCCATACTTGTCAAGAAGCGAAGCTACACTCAAAAGTAAGGCAGGTCTCATGCATAGATTTCCAAAGAGAAACGACTGAATAGGAAGCTTTGATTGGCAGAAATCGACTGCTTAGGCTGTAGCGTTGATACAAAAGATATAAACATAGAAATCCTGCATTTTAAGCAGTTTTACAAGCATTTTGTCTTTGAAAAAGACGAAGAAGGATACGTCAAAAAGACTCAAAAAAATTATGTGGACGTAAGAGTAGTTTTGAGACTAGTATTAGGAAAAGAATTAGCAAGACTAACATCTTATTGTGGAAATAGGTACTATTTTGTAGCAACAAAAACCTGCTTAGTAAGAGCAATTACAAAGGAAAGACTAACCAAAACAGGATTATTCGATCCATACGATTACTATATAAGCAGGTCATGTGTAAATTGTATGCCGAGCGGCATGTACGGTGGTGTGAGAGGGCTATTTATTTAGCCCTACTCGATTTTTTATCAAATTTATATATACCTATACAAATATCTATAAACTCATATAAGATAAAGGTATATAAATATAAAAATAATTTTAATCACAATAATCGCATTTTAAATTGAGATGTTTGCAAGCTAAATTACGAACTTCACTTGGAAGTTTTCCTTTATATCTTTTGTAATAAATAGAAAATTTGCTAGCAGATGAATATCCAACAGATTCTGCTATTTCTTTTATAGGTAGATCGGTATTTAAGAGAAGAGTTTCAGCTACATTCATTCTTTTTCTTTGAGTGTATTCTGTAATGCTTTGACCATATTTTTCTTTGAAAAAATTTTTTAATTTGGTTCCACTCATTTTAGATATTTTTTCAAGAGTTTCTTGATTTACATTCATGGCGAAATGGTCATCTAAGAATCTTGCTACATTTTCAAGTGCTTTATTATCATCAGACTCAATTTTATATTTCTTCCTATTTAAGTATGTGTCAATAACTATACTCACCCATTCATTTGCTTTGGCTTTAAAGAAAAAATCGGCAGCAGGGGCATTCATCTTACAATTCAAGATTTCCATTGCCACTTTTTCTAGGGCCTTTGTAAGTATTATTTGATTTGTTTGAAGCAAAGTGGAATAAAAAGATTCTGTATCTATATTAATAGCTGCTAGATGCTTTTCTAAAAACTCCTTTTTAAAGCCTATGGAAACAGCAAGATAATAGCAGTTCTCATGTAATAAAAATAGGAAATCATCTTTTATATTATCAAAATCAAGAGTGCATAAAGAGTTTGCAGTAAGTGTTTGATAAGGACTAAATTTCTCCCCGTTTGCGCTGACTATGTAGCTTGTGTATATTGAAACATAATCTGCCATGCTATATGTATTATTTTGAACTACTTCTTCACTTATATAAAAGTCATGGACATCGATAATAAATCCATCTCCTTCATAAAACCAATACAGGCCTTCTGCATAAGTTAAGTCTTCTTTATTCCAACAAAAAGTGTGCCCTGCACTTGAATACTTCTTATTATTTTTACATTCATCTACTTTCATATAATCTTTTACAAAATCGTAATATGTCATAATACACCTATCCCTTTTAGACAATATTCCAATTAGCCTTATTAATTTAAAACTATTGTATTAGTAATTATAGCCGATGTATAATAAAAATACAATGATAGGCATTATCAAATAAGTAAATTTATATCTAAAAGGGATATCATAGAAAGGAGAGATGATTATGAAGATTTACAAAAAACTATTTGCTTATGTACAGGATAAAAAATATCTCGGATTTTTAGCTATTGTTTTTTCTGCTATATCTGCTGTACTTACAGTATATGGATATTATTTAATCTACAAATTTCTGGATAAGTTAATCATTAATTCGAATTTATCTGGTGCAGATAGCTTAGCATTAAAATCTGTTATTACACTAACAAGTGGAGCGATATTTTATTGTGTTTCAGGAATGTTTTCACACATCTTGGGATTTAGGCTTGAAACAAATTTAAGGAAAAGGGGGATTGATGGCTTAGAGAAAGCAAGTTTTAGGTTCTTTGACTTGAATCCATCTGGTCAAATTAGAAAAATCATAGATGACAATGCCGCACAAACTCATCAGGTAGTAGCGCACATGATTCCCGATAGCTCGCAAGCAATAATTACACCCATACTTGTACTTGGTCTTGGCTTTATAGTAAGCATAAGAGTTGGAATAACTTTGCTTGCTCTTACAATAATTGGAGTCTTTATTTTAGGGGCAATGATGGGCGAGGGAAAATTTATGAAGATATACCAAGAAGCCCTATCTAAACTAAGTGCTGAAACTGTTGAATATGTTAGAGGAATGCAAGTTGTAAAAATATTTAGAGCAAATGTCGAGTCTTTTAAAAGCTTTTATAAGGCGATAAAAGATTACTCAAAGTATGCTTATGATTATTCATTATCTTGTAAAAAACCTTATGTTTTGTATCAATGGCTATTTTTTGGACTGATTGCAATTTTGATTATTCCTATAGTTTATTTTATGACTAGCTTAGGCAGCACCAAGCTGATTTTACTTGAGCTTATCATGATTTTATTTTTATCAGGAGTTCTTTTTGTTTCATTTATGAGAATGATGTGGTACTCCATGTACATTTCTCAAGGCAATTATGCAGTAGATACTTTAGAAGCGCTTTACAAAGATATGCAAAAAGACAAATTGGACCATGGTAATGTTAATAATTTTAAAAACTATAATATAGAATTTGAAAATGTAAGTTTTGCTTATAATGACAAAGCTGTTATTGAAAATTTATCTTTTAAATTAGAAGAAGGAAAGTCATATGCACTAGTCGGTTCATCGGGATCAGGCAAATCGACTGTAGCAAAACTTATATCGGGTTTTTACAATGTTAACGAAGGAAGCATAAAGATAGGCGGGATTCCAATAAGCAAATATTCTGACGAAGCCTTAATTAAAGCTATTTCCTTTGTTTTTCAAGATTCAAAATTATTCAAGAAGAGTATTTATGACAATGTTGCTCTATCTAATAAAGATGCGACAAAAGATGACGTTATGAGAGCCTTAAAATTAGCGGGATGCGATTTGATACTAGACAAATTCCCAGAAAGAGAAAATACAGTCATAGGCTCAAAAGGAGTTTATTTATCTGGTGGAGAAAAACAAAGAATTGCAATTGCTAGAGCAATTTTAAAGGATTCCAAAATTATTATTATGGATGAAGCATCAGCATCTATTGACCCAGATAACGAGTTTGAATTACAAAAAGCTTTCAAAAACCTTATGAAGGATAAAACGGTTATTATGATTGCACACAGGCTATCTACAATTAAAGATCTTGATGAAATACTTGTTATGGATAGTGGGAAAATTATAGAAAGAGGTTCTGAAAAAGAATTAATGTCACAAGATACAAGGTATAAGAGACTGCAAGAGATGTTTAACAGTACGAATGAATGGAGGGTTTCAAATGAAAGAGTTTTATAAAAAAAGATTTGCTCTTACAGATAAGGGAGCAAGAAATTTAAGCAAAGCAACTCTGGCTTCATTTTTCGTTTATTGTACAAACATGCTTCCTGCCATGTTACTAATGATTTTTGCTCAAGAAGTTTTGGAAAACATGGGTAAAAGCAAGGGATTTTATATAGCATTCTCAGTTTTGACTTTGATAGCAATGTATATTTTACTTTCTATCGAATACGATAAATTGTATAGAACAACATATCAAGAAAGTGCCGATTTAAGAATAAGGACAGCGGAGTATTTATCAAAACTACCTCTATCATACTTTTCTAAACATGACATTTCAGACCTATCGCAAACAATCATGTCTGATATTGAAGGCATAGAACATGCAATGAGCCATTCAATACCAAAAGTGGGAGGTATGGTATTATTCTTCCCATTAATATCCATCATGATGCTAGTTAGCAATGTGAAGATGGGCTTAGCTGTAATTATTCCATCACTTCTAAGCTTTATATTTATACCTTTATCTAAAAAATATCAGGTTAAGGGACATAAAAGATATTATGATATTCTAAGAAAAAACTCAGAAAGTTTTCAGGAAAATATAGAAATGCAAATGGAGATTAAGGCATACGGCTTATCAGAGGAAATGAAAGAAAAGCTATATAAGAAAATGGATAAAAGTGAAAAAGTGCACTTAAAAGCGGAAATAACTACAATTTTAACTATGTCTATATCTTCAATATTTAGTTTTATTTCCCTTGCTGTCGTAATACTTTTTGGCGTAAATCTAATTATTAATAAAGAGATAAGTGTCCTCTACCTTGTAGGATATTTACTAGCCGCTATAAAGCTAAAAGACTCTTTAGATGCATCTAAAGAGGGCATGATGGAGATATTTTATTTATCGCCAAAAATTGAAAGGCTAAAAGAAATTCAAAATCAAAATTTACAAGAAGGCGAAGACTATAATCTACAAAAATTTGATATTGATCTAAAAGATGTTGAATTTGCTTACAAGAAAGACGTAAAAGTTTTAAATGGTGTAAGCTTTAAAGCTAAACAGGGAGAGGTTACTGCTTTGGTAGGAGCAAGTGGCTGTGGCAAAACAACTATCTTGAAACTTATATCAAGACTTTATGATTATGACGAGGGACAAATCCTAATCGATGGCAAAGATATAAAAGAAATATCAACAGAATCTCTATTTGACAAGGTATCAATAGTTTTCCAAGATGTCGTTCTATTTAATCAAAGCGTTATGGAAAATATTAGACTCGGTAAGCAAGATGCAAGTGATGAAGAAGTTAAAAGAGCAGCAAAACTTGCAAATTGCACAGATTTTATAGAAAAAATGGATAAGGGTTTCGATACAGTTATCGGTGAGAACGGTGCTGAGCTATCAGGAGGAGAAAGACAAAGGTTATCAATAGCCAGAGCCTTCTTAAAAGATGCACCGATATTGATTTTAGATGAGATAGCAGCAAGCCTTGATGTTGACAACGAGAAAAAAATTCAAGAGTCATTAAATAACTTAGTTAAAGATAAAACTGTCGTCATCATTTCACACAGAATGAAATCCATAGAAAATGCAGACAAGATAGTAGTTCTTGAAAACGGAAAAGTAGAAAGCGAAGGCAAACATGAAGAGCTTTTACAAAAATCAAAAGTTTATAAAAATTTAATAGAAAAAACAAAAATGGCAGAAGAATTTATATATTGAAAGAACTAAAAATGAAACAAAACATGAAAGAACAGTTGTTGACCAAGAAGCCATTGTCTTTAATGTTTCAATTATCTATACCAGCAGTAATTGGCATGGTGGTTATAGGTCTATATCCACTTATGGATGGAATATTTGCTGGACAAATAATTGGTGAGAATGCTATGGCGGCTTGCTCAATAGCTATGCCACTTACATTTTTTAATAATGGGATTGCAACGCTTATAGGGATAGGTTCGGCATCAATTTTATCAAGAGCCATGGGAAAGAGTGATAAAGATACTATAGACAAGCTTATGGGAAATCTTATCTATTGGATTATATTTTTTTCAACGATCATAACAATAGGAGGAATACTTCTAGGACCATATTTTTTAGATTTAATTGGAGCAACAGGAGAAATAAAGGCATTAGGCATAAGGTATTTAAGAATAATATTTCTAGGCTCAAATTTTGTAAACTTTACCCAGTCAGCCAATATGGTTATGCGTGGTGAAGGACTTATGAAAAGAGCAATGAGTATCATGGGACTTGGTGCCTTTATCAATATAGCTCTTGATCCAATACTAATGAAATTAATGGGTGATTATGCCATTGAGGGAGCAGCTATAGCAACTGTAACAGCACAAATAATTCAAGCGGTTATTACTCTTTATTATTTTAAGAGTAAAAGTGAAAATGTAAAAATAAAGAAAATAAAAAAAGAAAAAGATATATCAAAGGAAATATTTGGAGTAGGAGTATCAGCTATGATCATGCAAGTATTTTTCATGGTTCAACAAACATTGCTTTATAGACAAGCTTTTAGATATGGAGGAGATCCAAATGCAATATTAATGTCGGCAACTTTGAGATTTTATGGATTTTCATTTATACCAATTTGGGGAATGAGTCAGGCATTACAGCCGATTATTGGTACAAACTTTGGAGCAAAACAATACGATAGAGTAAAGGAAACTGTGAAGATATTTTCTATAGGAGGAACAGTACTTGCAGCAATTTTTTGGTTACCAGCACAAGTATTTTCAAAACAGTTACTTGGTTTATTTAAAGTAAGTCAGGATATAATTTCAAGTGGAGTTAATAATTTCAGAATGTTCTATTCAGTATTTATTCTTTATGGAATTATGATTATGACAATAACTTTTTTCCAAGCGATAGGGGATGGAAAAAAAGCTGGAATGATTGTAATGTTAAGACAGCTAATACTACTTGTTCCAGCCTTACTTATATTACCAAGAGTATTTGGAGCAGGGGCTGTTTGGTGGACAGAACCAGTTGTAGATTTTGCTATGATAATGGTAGGTTTAGCAATGCAAGCAAAGGCTCTTTCAAATATGAATGTAAATGATTAAAAATAAAATAAAAAGAAAAATAAAAATGACAGAAGAATTTATTTATTAGGAGGTTTAAATTGGATAATAAAAAATTAAAAGTCAAAGATTTAGTAAGTATCGGTGTTTTTGCCGTAATTTATTTCGTCTTGATGTTTGGTGTTGGCATGATGGGCATGATCCCAATATTGTTTTTAGTTTACCCAACAGTTTTAGCCATAGTTGCAGGAACTGTAGTTATGTTATTTATGACAAAGGTTCAAAAACCATGGGCATTATTTATATTCGGTATGATATCACCACTTGTTATGTTTGCATGTGGTCATACCTACGTCCTTGTAGTTTTATCGCTTATAGTAATGATAATAGCAGAATTAATTAGAAAGATTGGTAATTATAATTCCTTTAAATACAATATGCTTTCTTATGCAATCTTCAGCACATGGATATGTAGCTCTTTAATGCAAATGCTTTTAGCAAAAGAAAAATATTTGGAAATGTCTATTGAAATGATGGGAAAAGATTATGTTGATGCAATGGAAAAACTAATAACATATCCTCACATGGCCTTAGTAGCCTTAGGTGCTTTTCTAGGAGGAATAATTGGAGCATATATAGGCAAGGCTCTATTGAAAAAACACTTTGAAAAAGCAGGCATTGTATAATGCCTACCTTTTCTTCAAATGCTCCCTTTAATCCCAATCCAATAAGTAAGATATTAGTAGTATTTCTTACAGGATTAACTATTGCGCATAGCATAAACATCCGTTTTGAACTAGCGATTGTTTGTCTTATTGGTATTTTGTTTTATTTGAATGGGTACAAAAAAACACTTTTTAAATGGATAATTTTATGTATAGCATTATATTCTTTACCTAATATTATGATTCTATCTACACTAAACCAGATACTCAAGATGTTTTTAAGTATACCTATTGTGATTAGAATGTTTTTATTGCCATTTATGGCAGCAAACTTCATGATAAAGACCTCTGATGTAGGTGCAATAATTTCATCAATGGATAAGCTTAAAATTCCAAAAAATCTTTCCATACCTATTGCGGTTATGTTTAGGTTCTTCCCATCTTTTAAAGAGGAGAAGAAAAACATCAAAATGGCTATGAGAGTAAGGGGGATAAATTTTAAAAATCCAATCAAATATCTTGAATACGTTTCAGTGCCACTACTTATTATATCTTCAAACATTGCAGATGACATTGCAAAAGCGGCAGAAACAAAGGCAATAGAAAATCCAATCGCCAAGACTAGATATATCAGTGTAAAGATACAGCTAATTGATTTTGTTTATGTTTTCGCAGTTGCTGGACTTATTGTGGGAGGCTTAATATGGTTGAAATAAAAAATTTAAGTCTTGATTATGGCGAAGTGCATATATTGGATGACATATCACTATCAATATCCGAGGGAGAGTGTGTGCTATTTACAGGAAAAAGCGGAAGCGGTAAGTCATCTTTAATAAATTCAATCAATGGATTAGCTGTAAGGTATGATAACGCAAAGACAAAGGGCGAAATAATTATTGATGGTAAAAATATAAAAGAGTTGGAGCTTTATCAAATCTCAATGCTTGTCTCAACTGTGTTTCAAAATCCTAAGACATATTTCTTTAACATTAATACTACATTAGAGCTGCTATTTTATTTGGAAAACATAGGGCTTACAAGAGAAGAGATGGACAAGCGTTTGAATGAGATGCTTGAAATATTTCCGATAAAAAATCTTTTGAATAGAAATATATTTAATTTATCAGGTGGAGAAAAACAAATTCTTTGCATTGCAGCTTCTTATATAGCAGGCACAAAGATTATTGTATTGGATGAGCCTTCATCGAATTTGGATATAAAAAGCATAAGTGTTTTGGCACAAATGCTTAAAATACTAAAAGAAAAAGGCATAAGCATAATTGTTGCAGAGCATAGAATTTATTATCTGATGGACATAGTTGATCGTGTATTTTTGATAGATAAAGGCAAACTTAAAAAAACTTATACTAGAAGTGAATTTTTAAAGCTAGACAAAAATGATTTGAACGCTTTAAGCTTAAGAGATAAAGAATTAAGCAAATTAGAAGTTCCTTATTTAAAAGGAGAGGGAGAGTATCAGATAAAAGATCTTAACTACAAATTTACTGATGATGAGTGTTTAAGTGTAAAAGAGATCTCATTTAAGCTTGGGAAAATTTATGGCATAATAGGATCAAATGGACGTGGGAAGTCAACGCTTTTGAGATGCTTAATAGGTCTTGAGAAAAAATCAAAAGAAGAAATTTATTTTAAAGGAAAGAAACTATCTAAAAAAGAAAGACTCAAAAACTCTTCACTTGTTATGCAAGACGTAAATCATCAATTATTTACAGATGAAGTATCCAAAGAGCTTAGCCTAGGTGTAAAGAATTTTGATGAAGAAAAGGCGAAAATCATTTTAAAAGATTTAGGCCTGGACGAATTTATTGAAAGGCATCCGATGAGTTTATCAGGAGGACAAAAGCAAAGACTTGCAATAGCGTCAGTTATGTGCAAGGACTCTACTTTTATTTACTATGATGAGCCAACTAGCGGCATGGATTATGCTAATATGATAAAAATATCTGAACTGATTAAAAAATATAGAAATAAAAATAAAATAATTTTTATTGTTTCCCATGATATAGAATTTTTAAATGAAGTGGCAGATGAGATTTTTGAATTGTAAAATAGAGCATGAGAGCAATCTATAGAACTGGATGGTGGTTTGAAAACATTGACAAATCAAGGTAATTACTATATTATATAGGCAACAGTACCCGACAGCCTCTTAAAGCGGTGTAAGTCGGGTCTTTTGATTATAATGGGCAATAGTTTGAAGAAATCGCCATTTATACAAAACTTCAAAGAAAACTATTCAAGGAGAATAAATGAGAATAGATAGAATCAATACATATGATGACAATCGCTTCAGTCAAGAAGCACTATATCAGCACGGTTGCTACATTGTAGATAGCGATGTGCCTGTAGAAATTAAAATCATATCACAGACCGAGGCAATTATAAAAGGAGAAGAAGCTTATTTTGACGAGGTCATTGAAGAGTTTCGATTTAATGCAGGGCACATCACAAATTTTTATGATGAAAGTGGTAAGCTTATTAAGAAATTCAAAGACGTGGAGGTCTTTAAGCTTGATCTAGATAAAATCCAGCCAATACAGTTCTTTATAGATAGTGATAAATTAGAGGCAGTTAAGAGCTTTGTCAATAGAGAAGAAGACGTGATTATCCCAGTTACAATATGCGAAGACACATACGCGTCCCTAGATGGACACACACGCCTCTACATTGCATATATCCTTGGATTCAAGTACGTATACGCCTATCTTAGTGAAACCTTCTGTGGTTTTGACTATTTCTTTGATGACGCAAGAAAAAGAAATATATATTCAGCAAAAGACTTGACCTTGCTTACACATGATGACTATACAGTTAAATGGGATAAGTTTTGCGATGAGTATTATATGAGTAGAGAGTGTGAATAGACGGGTGTATTGTTCGGATAAAATAGTAAATAATATTAAGATAAATTAGTAAAATTCTGAACTGACCCAAAAAGTTGGATCTAAAACCAACTTAGAGAGGTCAGTTTTTTCATGAGAAAATATAGTACAGAATTTAAGATGAAAATAGTTCAATAATACTTAAATAAAAAAGGAAGATATAAATATTTAACCGATAAATATTGACTCAATGATTATTCAATAGTCAGAAGGTGAGTTACTTTATTTAAATTACAAAGACATGAAGGGTTAAAAGGTTTTAGAAAAAATAATAGTTACTCTTTCGAATTTAAGCAAAATATAGTAAAGTTATATTTAACAGGATAAATGTACTATCAAGCACATACTAATCAATTTAAAATCAACAAACCATCTCCAATTTTTAGAGGGTAACTGATTTTATAAATCAAAGAGTATGTTCTTGAAAAACATGGACTAAAGGTTTCAAATCTTTATATAAACAAAATACACAGAAAACACAAAGGCAGATAAAGAAAAATCTACAGAAAAGATAGGTGGAGTTATTTCTATGGTGAGCAATAAGGTGTGAAATGTACAAGTCAATCGGTTTAAGATGATAGAGGGTTTATTGTTTTTTATGGGTATAAATTATTAAATAGTAGTAGGAGGTACAGACAAATGAACAATATATATAGTCTTATAAATAACTAAGAGAGGAAAAATCCTCTCAAAAAAACATAGGAGGATTTATGATATATATACAAAACTTAATAAAAACTTTACCAGATAAAAAACTATTTGAAATTGATAGTTTATCAATAAATGAAAATGATAAGATAGCCTTAATAGGTGAAAATGGAACGGGTAAAACTACTCTTTTAAGAATAATATTAGGACTTGATAACGACTATACTGGTCAAGTAAGGGTGGATAGAGATTTAGGATATTTATTAAATTATGATATTCAAGCTAAGAATTTTTCCGATGAAATCTATTCCAAATCTCAGTTAAAGATTGATGACGATTATAGTCCGGGTGAGGAACAAAGATTAAAACTAACAGATATTTTATCAGATAGTTTTAAGTTTATTTTAATAGATGAGCCTACATCTCATTTAGATTTAAAGCAAAAGGAAGAACTTATAGAAAAGCTTAATTCAAGAAAAACAGGATACCTTATAATTTCGCATGATCGTGATTTCATAAATAGAACTTGTAAAAAGATTCTAGAATTAAAGAACGGAAAATTTGAAGAATATAATGGGGACTACAATTTCTATCTTGAAGAAAGAGAAAAAAGACAAAAGTTTCAAGATAAAGAGTATTCGAATTTTATAAAAGAAAAAAGACGACTAGAAAATCTAGCCATAAATATAAAGGAACAATCATCAAAAGTAAGAACCACGCCTAAAAGGATGGGAAATTCAGAAGCAAGACTCCATAAGATGGGTGGTCAAGGAAACAAGAAAAAATTAGACAAACAAGTAAAAGCTGTAGAATCAAGGATAAATCAACTTGAAACGAAAGAAAAACCTAAAGAAGAAAAAGAGGTACAACTATCCATTCCAGATAATAAACGAATTCATTCTAAAATTTTGATAAGAGCGGAAAATCTAAATAAAAAATTTGAAAATAAGACATTATTTGAAAAATCCAACTTTCAAGTTAACAACAATTCTAAAATAGCCCTCATCGGAGAAAATGGAAGTGGGAAAACTACTCTTTTGAAGATGATTCTTAATAAAGAAAATATATGGGTACATCCAAATCTTAGGATAGGTTATTTTAGTCAAATGAGTGATATTCTAGAAGAAAATTCCAGCATCTTAAAAAATGTATCAAATACATCTATTTATGATGAAACAATGACGAGAATTGTTCTTGCAAGACTAGGATTTAAGACGGACGATGTATACAAGATTATAAATGTATTGAGCGATGGAGAAAAAGCTAAGGTAAAATTGGCTAAAATTTTAACATCTGATTTTAATTATCTTATATTTGATGAACCGACAAACTTTTTGGATATAAGAGCAATAGAAAGTTTAGAAAATCTACTGAAATCTTATGATAGACCATTTATTTTTGTAAGTCATGATGAGGAGTTTATAAATAAAATAGCCGATACACTTATGATTATAGAAGATAAAAGAATCAAAAATTTTAAAGGTAATTTATCACAATACAAAAATAGAAATAAGAAGACAACAATTAACAAGGATAGAGATATTTTATTACTTGATTTTAGAATATCCTCTATAAGTTCTAGACTAGCAATGGAGATACCCAAAGAGGAAAGAGAAAAACTAGAAGAAGAGTATAATAATCTTATTGAAGAAAAAAATAAATAAATTTTAGCATCTTTTATCAATAGGACAATTAATTTGTTTTGGTTGTGTATGCAGTGATATATAAACTAGTATAGATTAGATAAATAGAATTTTGAAGGAGAAAATTTTTAATGAATATCACAGTTTATCTTGGGGCAAACGAAGGAAATGACCCTTGTTTACGAAAAGCAGTTGAACAATTGGGTGCATGGATTGGAAACAGTGGAAATGTACTAGTCTATGGAGGCTCCAAATCTGGTCTGATGGGTGCGATTGCTGACAGTGTTTTGAAGGCTGGTGGTGAAGTTATAGGTGTAGAGACGAAATTTTTTGTCGAAAACGAATTTCAACATGACGGATTAACTAAGTTAATCGTGACCGAGGATATGACAGAACGCAAAAACAAAATGATTGAGCTGGGTGAGGCCTTTATTGCTTTTCCAGGTGGTACGGGAACATTAGAAGAAATCTCAGAAGTAATGTCGAAAGTGTCATTGAAACAGATGAATTCACCTTGCATTATTTACAACCTGAACGGTTACTACAATGATTTGAAAGCATTTCTGAATCATATGATTGAAAAAGGACTTTCTTCCAACAAGAGACAAGAGGGAATTTATTTTGCTGAAAATCTCAACGATATAAAACAAATCTTGAAATTAGTGTAAATCTCGTCAATAGAATTATAAAATCTGAATTTGGAGGAAATAATATGATAATAGATAGTTTTGATAATGAAACAGAGCCACTTATCAGTCTAAAAGACTTTTATGGAGAAAAGAAAAATATTGCAGAAAAATGTTTGATAATATATTC
>NZ_WKZC01000014.1:0-30113 GCF_009679635.1 Finegoldia sp. BIOML-A4
AATTTAATTACTCAAATAATCAAATAACCTGAAATTAATTTCAGGTTATGCTTGACTTTTGTTAGCAGGTTTTTGTGTGCAAATTAATTTATTGGGCTTTTTAGGTGTTTACAAATCGCACAAAAACTGGGATAATATATCTGAAATTAAATAAGAGGAGGAAAAAATGGATAAAAAGAAATCAGATTTACTTGCTAAATTAGCGTTATTAATAGTAGCTATCCTTTGGGGAAGTTCTTTGACTGTAGTTAAGCAATCTTCCAAAACATTCAATCCCAACTTTATTTTGGCGATAAGATTTACGTTGGCAGCTATTTTATTATCAATCATTTTCTGGAAGAGACTTCGCCAAGCAAAATATGACGACATAAAAAACGGACTTTTGATAGGAATATTTTTGTTCATGGCGTATTCATCACAAACTTTGGGGGTAAAATTCGCAGATCCTGGTAGAAGCGGATTCTTGTCTGCATCTTATTGCGTAATCGTACCGTTTTTGGGTTGGATTGTATTCAAGCAAAGACCAGACCGATATAATTTGTCGGCGGCCGCTTTGTGTATAACTGGAATATTTTTCATATCTCTTTCAGGATCAAGCTCTCACGTGGATAATCCGTTGGCATGGCTTGGAGATTTACTGGCTTTACTTAGCGGATTGTTGTTCGCATCGCACATCATCGCAGTAAGCGCCCTTGCAAGAGACCGTGACCCTATCGTCATGACGATATTGCAATTTATAATGGCGGCTGTGTTGTCTTGGATAACTACAATTGTGGTAGAAGACAATTCAAATCTTGTCGTAACTTCAAGATCTGTGATGGAATTATTGTACTTAGCTGTAATGTGTACTGCCGTTGCACTTTTACTTCAAAACATCGGACAAAAATACACAAACCCATCCACTGCTGCAATTATTTTGGGATTCGAGTCAATATTTGGAATTTTAATTCCTGTACTTATCGGAATCGAATCATTGACAGTTTTCTCAGTAATCGGATTTGTATTCATATTCGCAGCGATTCTTGTCAGCGAGACAAAACTTTCGTTCTTGAAAAAGAACACAATAACTGCACAATAAATAGTACTTTTTAAGTACCAATTAAAAAACAGATAGCTAATTACAGCTATCTGTCTTTGTTTTGGCGGAGAAAGTGGGATTCGAACCCACGTGGGAAATAATCCCAAACGCATTTCGAGTGCGCCCCGTTATGACCACTTCGATATTTCTCCAAATATAATAATATTATAGCACTTTTGTTGATTTAATCAAAAAATGTATTTTTGTTTTATCTTTGATATAATAATATTGAAATATAATTGGAGGAAATATGAAAATAATAGGACTTACACCACTTTATAACGTGGCAGAAAACAGACTTTTTATGCTTAGAAAATACATTGAACTTATCGAAAGAAACGGAGCTTACACAGTGATTCTTCCGTTCAATTCCGATAGGAAATTCTTAGAAGAAATCGTCGACAGGTTGGACGGAATCGTGTTTACAGGAGGACTTGATGTGGCTCCATCATATTACAATGAAGACAAGATTTTGGAATGTGGAATTTCATCAAATGTACGCGATGAATTGGAATTTAATCTGATGGATATTTGCTACAAAAAGGACATTCCCACTTTGGGAATTTGTCGTGGATTGCAAATAATGAATGTGTATTTGGGCGGAACTTTGTATCAGGATTTGAAAAAACAAAAGAACATCTCCATCATTCACTCTCAAGACAAACCTTACAATGATTTGGTTCACGAGGTTACAAATTACGGAATGTTCAAAGAAAAATTTGGCGACAGATTTTATGTGAATAGCCTTCATCATCAAGCTATCAAAGATGTTGCAGAAAATCTTGATGTGTTACAAAAATCTTCTGATGATATAGTGGAAGCGGCATACGTTAAGGACAAGAAGTTCTTCTTGGGAGTGCAATACCATCCCGAAATGGCGTTGGATACTTTGGCTCAAGGCCACGAAATTGTTAAAATGTTTTTGGATTCAATAGAATAGATTCAAAATATTATGTAAACCTGTGATTGTCACAGGTTTTTTTGTTTTCCTAAAACTTAGGAACAAATCTTATCAGAATTTACGCTTATCGTTGACATAAGCTTGGTTGAAAATATTTCTGTCGATGTGAAGGAAATCCAATATTTCGTAGCTTTTTGGATATCTTCCCGAAAGCACAACTTTTCCATCTACAACTGTGATTGGAAGTTTCATTCCGTCATCAATTTTCTGTGAAATACCATGTTGTTCGAATATTTCGGGATTCTTGTTTAATTTGAACCTGTCGACAACTACCTTCTTCGTCTTCAATTTTTCCAAGAAAAATGACAACATCATAGAATTTCTATTATCCATTTCTTTTTCGAACAAATTATTCTCGTCTACTTTGTTCTCAAAAATCATCATTTTCATACTATCACCTATTATAATTATATCAGATAATAATGTGCTTTATTTGTGATAAAATAGTTGTAACAAATTCAAGGAGATTATCATGCAACTTTTAAACGAAACCCAAAGGAAAAATTATTTGGATATTTGGCACAGAGACAAGGGAATATCAAGTTCTGGTCTTAAAGTAATTGCCTGCATATCCATGCTTATCAGTCACATTGTGCAATGCAACATGTTTCAAAAATTCAACATTTATCCTACGATGACACTCACATCATCTGATTGGAGAGTCACAGTAGGAGCATTAATGCTTTTTATCGGAAGAATTGCGTTTCCGATTTTCGCGTTTTTAATCGTAAATGGAATGTTTCTAACTAGAAGCGTAGAAAAATACATAGTAAGATTGTTTTCCTTTGCGATTATTTCGGAAATTCCTTTTGATTTGGCGATTAGTGGTGAAATGTTCGATTTTTATCACCAAAATGTGTTCTTCACGTTGGCACTTTCTGCATGTCTTATATTTGTCGTAGAAAAAATCGATAAATTCGACCAATCAAATTTAGTAAAGACGATTTTCAAGCTAATTTCCGTAGCCATATTCTGTGTAATCGCCAATTACTACCACACAGACTATTCTATGCTTGGAATTTTAGCGGTGTTCTTGTTGTATTTGGGGTCATCTTCCAGAAGGAACACTTACATAGCGATATTGTTCGGGTATTTTTTCGAAGCGTATATGTATTTGTTCGTGTATCTGTCGATTCCCATCATTCACTTTTACAATGGCAAAAAAGGCAACATCAACAAATGGGCATTCTACATTTTCTATCCAACACATTTGTTGTTGATTAGTTTTATCCGTGATTTTATCTTTTAGTTTGAATTTTTAGCTGAAATACATTAGAATTATATATTATACTTTTTAATGGAGAATTTTATGGAGAAATCTAAAAAACAAAGTGAAATTTCGCTGGAATCTTTTGTGACAATCGCTGTCGTTTTCGGACTTTTTGGCTACATTGCAAAAGTTATGGGTCTTGGCAATATGTTCAATACTTTGATGAAAACGGCGCACGATTTGCTGCTTAACACTGTGTTTTTCATAATGGCAATCGCAGTTTTAACAGGTGCGTTATCCAAGCTTTTAAGCGAATTTGGAGTTATTGCGCTAATCAACAAGATCATCAGCCCTATTATGAAACCACTTTACAATTTACCTGGAGCTTCGGCGCTTGGTATATTGACGACTTTTTTGTCGGATAATCCGGCAATAATAGGTCTTGCAAAGGACAAAGGATTTGCCAAATATTTCAAGAATTATCAGCTTCCTACGTTGTGCAATTTGGGAACATCATTCGGAATGGGATTTATCGTGTGGACTTTTATGTCTTCACTTGGAAATGGTACAGAATTTTTCAAGGCGGCATCGCTTGGAGTTTTGGGAGCAGTCGTGGGTTCTGTGGTTTCTGTAAGAATCATGATGCATTTCACGAAAAAATTCTACGCCGATACTGATGAACAAGTGGAATTTGAAGAAGAACAAATCGTCGAAGAAAAAGAAGATTCGACTTTGATGGAGAGAATTTTAAATTCAATGCTTGAGGGTGGAAAATCCGGTGTACAAGCTGGGATGGACATTATTCCTGGAGTAGTTGTGATTTGCACATTGGTTATGATACTCACATCAACTGGAACTGTTGAAAACGGAACCGTAGTCTACACTGGAGCGGCTTACGAAGGAGTCGGTTTGATTCCAAAACTTGGAGCATTGCTAAATCCCATTTTGAAATCATTGTTTGGGTTCACCTCATCAGAATGCATTGCATTTCCTCTTACAGCTTTGGGAAGTGTCGGAGCAGCGCTTGGACTCGTTCCAAAATTATTGGAGAAAAATTTAATCACTGGAAATGATATCGCAGTTTTCACAGCGCTTGGAATGTGCTGGTCAGGATATTTGTCCACACACGTTGGAATGATGGACACATTAAACGCCAGAAAACTCGCACCAAAAGCAATTCTATCTCACACGATAGGAGGAGTAGCAGCTGGAATCAGCGCACATTTCTTGTATTTATTGTTAGGATAAAAAATCCAACTTTGCTTTTCAGTAAGTAAAGTTGGATTTGTTTTTTATTTGATTAGTTTGGACAAAGTTTTAAATTCAGGACTTCCCGCCCTTTTCAAAATATCGAAAATCAACGTTTCAGAATTGATTACCAAACAGTCCATCTCTCTAAAATTTTGAATAGCATTCATTTTATTTTCAACACGTCTACTTGTAACGCAATCTTCAAGCACAATCATTTTATATTCGTCAATCAAATCACGTATCGTTTGGTAGACACAAATGTGAGTTTCCGCTCCGACAACTACGATTTGTTTTCTTCCAGTTTTTTCGATTTCATTCATAACATCATCAAGCTTTGCAGTAAAATCTACCTTGTCGAATACCTTCGTTTCATATTCTTTCAAGCATTCTACAGTATCTCCAAGTCCTTTCGGATATTGACGTGTCGTAATCACAGGAATATCGTAAATTCTCGCCATCTCCAACACAGCCTTAGTGTGATTAAGCACGTATTCATTGTCGTGAAGAACAGGCACCAATTTTTCTTGCAAATCAATCAACAAAATTATCATATCGTCTTTATTCACATTAAACTTTTCCATATCTCACCTCAAAACTATCATACCATAAAAAAAGCACGCCACACAGCGCGCTTTGCTTTAAATTGTCCAGCTTAGAATTCTTTTTTTGATTAGTTCAAATATTTGCATTACAACAACTAAAACTATAACCAAAAATATAAATCCTACCCAAGCATGATTAAACAATCCAAAATCGGTGTATTTTTTTACGAAAAATCCCATTCCGTATTTTGAGCCATACATTTCTGCGTAAACCAACATTACAAATGTACTTCTCAACGAACTTACAAACCCTGCTAATATTGAAGGACTTGCTGCTGGAAGAATAACTTTTACAAGTTTATCAAATCCTTTGATTTCTAATGTCTTCGCCTTGTCCAAATATCTTTTGTCAATTGTCATTATTCCTGTGATTGTCGCAAAAATCGTAGTCCACACCGTTCCATAAATTATCAAAAACAATGAAGCGGACCACAAATTTGGCGCTAACATCAACACAAATGGTGACAATAAAATCGATGGAATAACACTAAAAGCATAAATTACGGGATGTAAAATTTCTCTTAATCTTTCGCTCATTCCCAATAATGTTCCCAATCCTATCGCAATTATCAACGATAAAACGATGGATGGAATCATTAAACCGAATGATGAAAACATATTAATCAACAAAACTGATTTGTCTTCGTGAAATGCTTGAGCTATCGATTCTTTACTCGGAAAAAGGTATGGATTGACCATGTGATTATCTGTCAAAAATATATACACAACTATTAATGACACGAAAATCAACACAGTAATCCAATATTTTCGAATAAACTCCTTTACCTTATCCAAAACAAACCTCTATTTGTCGTTTTCTTCAAAGAATTTTTCTAAGCTTTCGTAGAATTTAGGATCTTCTTTTCCGTATTTTTCTTTAGTTTCTTCTAAAGCTTGTTTATATAAATCTGTATTGATTTTGTCTTCAATGTTAATTGTTTTAGCTTTAGCATCTAAGAAATTAGTCTTGTCCAAAATATCCCAAGCTCTGATAACACCTTTTTTCAATGGGTCAATGTGAACATCGTAGTGTTCGTCAAGCATGTAAGCTGCTACAAATGCATCGTCAGCTTTGATTTGTTTTGCTAACATATGAACAGCTTCTTGTTTGTTGCTTTCATAATATTGTTGTGCTCTGATTAAAGCTCTTAAAATAGCCTTAACGGTATCTGGATTTTCGTTGATGTATTTTGTCTTAGCTACCAATCTACAACAAGAATAGTTAGGCATTACATCACTTTGATAAGTAACCACTTCGATGTCTTTCATATTTTTAACTGCTTGGTTTTGTTGAGTTCCTAAAAGTGCGTAATCAACATCTCCTCTAACAACAGCTGCCATTGCATCGTTGTATTTTGTGATTTGTACCCAATCAACTTCCTTCAATGGATCTTTAACACCTGCATCCATCAATGCTCCAGTAAATGCATAGTATTGTGGATTAATTGCTGCTTTCTTACCAACTAAATCAGTAATACCATTCCATTTAGTTCCTTTTTTAGCTATAACAGGCATTGCACCATTTAACATATGACCACCAAAAATTGTCAAATCTACACCAGCTGAAATTTGTTGAAGTGGATTTGAAGTACCAGCGTTTGATACGACATCAACCTTGTCTGATGCTAAAAGAGATAGTGCATCGGCGTTTTCTGTAGCAAATACAGGTTCAATTTTGATTCCTTCGTCTTTGAAGAAACCTTTTTGTTCAGCTATAGTTACCAATACATTACCACTTGTTCCGTAATTCCATTTAACTACAGTTTCTTCCTTCTTATCATTAGAAGAAGAATCATTTGAAGTTTCTTCCTTCTTTTCTTCTGTCTTATTTTGTGTTTCATTGTCTTTTTTATCGTTGTTATTAGAACATGAAGCAAATACTAAGCAACAAATAAGACTCATTACAATCAATAATTTCTTTTTCATAAGTACCCCCATAAAATTTTATTTAAATAAACTAAATCAATAGTCTACTATAATTTATTTGAAATATCCACATTAATCTTTTTAATCAAAAGATTCCTAAGCTCAATAGTTTTCTTATCGTTGAATTGATTTTCCCTAGTCATAACAGTAGACTTATCCAACTTCAAATCAAAAATAATCTTGCTGGGAGATTGTCCCAAAACTACAATTCTGTTTGCCAACAAAATAGCCTCGTCAACATCATGTGTTACAAAAAACACAGTTTTCTTCTGATCCTCATTATTATATAGATTAATAATTAAATCCTGAAGATTCGCCCTAGTAACAGCATCAATAGCTCCAAATGGTTCATCCATCAAAAGCACTGGAGAATCCAGTGAAAAAGCTTGTGCAATCGCACACCTTTGTTGCATACCACCTGAAAGTTCCTTAGGAAGTTTGTAGTAAATATCTTCTTCCAAGCCAACACTTTTCAAAGCTTCCGTTGCCATATTTTTGATTTCAGACTTTGATTTGTCTGGATATTTTTGTTTCAATGCCAACGAAATATTATCACCAGCACTAAACCATGGAAATAATCCATAATCTTGAAATACTACAGCCCTATCAAGTCCTGCCTCTTTGATTTCTGTGTCATTTAATTTTATAGATCCATATGTAGGCATCTCCAAACCAGATAAAAGCCTAAGAAGAGTGCTCTTGCCACATCCTGATTTCCCCAAAATGCACACAAATTCTCCAGAATCAACCTCTAAATTTAATCCCTCCAAAATCTTCCTAGAATTATTCTCGTAAGAAAATCCCAAATTTTCTACAGTAATATAACTCATTTAGCACCTGCTTGATAAATATTTTTCTATCTCATAAATTTACTTATCTAGTCTATCACGTTTCAATAATTTGTCATCTTTTCATAAAATCATTTATAAATCTAGCCTATAAATTATTTATCATTTCTATTTTATTAAAATACCTAAAATTGAACTTATACTCCTTAAATTCATGATTTTACTTATATTTATAAATTAACTTCCTATTTTTCTAGGATTTTTCGCTATATTTTTCATCATTTATTTAAAATTACAATAAATATTCCTTAATATTTTACATAAATTTATCGTTTTTCTTACTTACACACATGAAAAAAGCCACAGATAATGAATATCTGCAGCTTAAAATAACTTATGAATCTATTTTTGTTTCAAATTATGCTTTATTTATTTAAAATTTCAATAACTATTTCACCACATTTTTGTAAATCAAAAAGCTTATCAATAGTAATATCCCTACTCCTGCGACAATTCCAACTATCTTTAGTTTGGAGTTTAGTTGCTCTGCTTTTTCTTCACTGGTGTCGATGATGTCTTCGGGGATGAACTTCTTTGCGACCATCATTAGTGATGGAGCGAGGATTAAATCATCCAATATTCCCAATCCAGCGACGAAATCTGGCACGAAATCCACAGGGCTTACTACATAAAGCACTGACAATGCCATTACTATTTTCGACAATAATGGTGTTTGTTTATTAAAAAATGCATACCACAATGTTGGTATTTCGTTCTTCAAGCCAAATAATTTTTTAATCATTAACTCACCTCAAATATATTATACCATACATTGCACGATATATCGTATTACATAATAGTTACAATTTAATTTTTGATTTTTCCTATTAATCCACCGATGACTGCTGGAATTATCCAAATAAAGCTTTTGACTTGCATTGGAAATACTGATTCGATTGTTTTCAACAAACCGAAATCCAATTTGAATCCGTTAAGTAGTACTATAATTGCATAAATCGACACTCCGATTATGGATCCTAATTTTACGTTTCGCGAAAATGTATTTTGTTTGAACAAATTCAAGAAAATCAAAACTATTGCCACAGGATATATCGCTGTCAAAAACGGCGCGGAAATTTTTAGTATTTTTTCGACGCCAACTACTGCGAAGAACGCACTAAAAACTGTGGAAATTATTATGATTAAATCGTATGAGATAACTCCGTTTGTTTTGTCTTTTAGCATATCACTGAAGAATTGTCCAACTGTTGTTGTAAGCCCAATCGCTGTTGTGAGGCATGCCAATGCCATTGCAACGCAGATTAATACTTTTCCCAAAATCCCCAAATGTTGGTAGCAAATGTATAACAACAAATCAACTCTTTCGACATTTCCTAGGTTGAACTTGGATGTGGCAGCTCCTAGATAAATCAATCCTCCGTATACGAAGCAAAGTCCTATAGCTGCTATGATTGAAGATTTAATTGTGTATTCTTTGATTGTTTTGTCATCTGTAATTCCGTTTCCCATAAATCCTTTGGTAACTACAATTGCAAATACTAATGATGCCAACGCATCCATTGTTTGATATCCTTCTTCAAAGCTTGATTGGAAGACCTGAATTTGATATGTATTCACAGGC
Organism: Finegoldia sp. BIOML-A4; assembly: GCF_009679635.1. Lineage (NCBI taxonomy): Bacteria > Bacillati > Bacillota > Tissierellia > Tissierellales > Peptoniphilaceae > Finegoldia > Finegoldia sp. BIOML-A4. The sequence goes on from NZ_WKZC01000014.1 coordinate 9,459, forward strand.
GTTGCAACTGGAGATATTATTCCTTTGAAAATAATCACGACAAGAGTTGCTATCAACAACGGCGTCAAAATTTTTCCCAAATTATCTATTATGCTGCTTGGTTTTCTGACGAATAAATACACACAAGCAAAAAATACTACCGTGAGCAAAACAGAATTTGCTCCTTTGAAAAATCCTTTTTGAATTATTTCTACTGTTGTTGCTGCAGTCCTTGGAATTGCAAGTCCTGGTCCTATCGCAAGCATAATTATAGTTGAGAATATTAGTGAAAATCGCGGACTTATAGTGTTGCCGATTTTTTCAATTGTTCCTCCGCTTTTTGTCGCTGCGAGTAATCCCAAGAAAACCAGTCCTACTGCGCTTAGCAAAAATCCTAATGTCGCAATCAAATACTGATTTCCTACTTTATTACCCAAAAACGGTGGAAATATCAAATTCCCCGCTCCAAAAAACATCGAAAATAGTGCGAATCCACTAACAAATATTAATTTCTTATTTTTCATAATTACCTCTGTATAAATATTTTAAATTTTTATTAGTTCTTACAATTCTACCACAATTTCTTCCAGATAACAACTTTTTTGTAAAAACAAACTTGTGCGAATGTTTGTTTTATTATAAAATACGAATAGGTGATATTATGGAATTAAAACGCAAATTATCAATATTATCAGACGGTGCCAAGTACGATGTTAGTTGTTCTTCTAGTGGTTCAAAAAGGAAAAATACCTCTGACGGAATCGGCGCGGCGCACAATTCTGGAATATGTCACAGCTGGTCTGAAGACGGAAGGTGCATTTCACTACTTAAAATTTTACTTACAAACAAATGCATTTACAGTTGCGAATACTGCGTCAACAGAAAAGAAAACAACATCGAAAGAGCAGAATTCACTCCAGAAGAAGTGGCTGATTTGACTATAAATTTTTACAAAAGAAATTACATAGAAGGATTATTCCTGTCGAGTGGAGTTGTAAAAAGTCCCGACCACACGATGATAAAGCTTATTAGAGTGGCTGAAATTCTTCGCAATGAGAAAAAATTCAATGGATACATTCACATGAAGGCAATCCCTGGAGCGAGCGAAGAATTAATCGAAAGACTAGGAAGGCTTATCGATCGTATGAGTATCAACATCGAACTTCCTACGAAGTCAAGCTTGAAGATGCTCGCTCCTCAGAAAACTTATGAATCCATCGAAAAACCGATGGATTTTATTAACGAATCCATAACTCAATACAAAATCGACAGGAAAACTATCAGAAAAACTCCCTTGTTTCTACCAGCTGGTCAATCCACTCAAATGATTGTCGGAGCAGGTCGTGAATCGGATCTTACAATTATCAACAAAGCAAGTAGTCTTTATGAAGATTACAAGCTCAAAAGAGTTTTCTATTCGGGATTTGTCCCTGTAATCAAATCGAAATACACAGACGGAATCAAAAAAGTTCCCATGCTACGTGAACATAGGTTGTATCAAGCAGATTGGCTGATGCGATTTTACAAATTCAAATCAAACGAAATTTTGAACGAACAAAACCCGTTTTTTGATTTGACATTAGATCCCAAAGCATTCTGGGCAGTGCAAAACGTAGCAAACTTCCCAATAGAAATAAATCGCGCATCTTATGAAGAACTTCTGCGTGTTCCAGGATTCGGTCCAACCTATGCGATGAGAATTATAAATGCGAGAAAATTTGCCAACCTCAACTACGACGATTTGACATCTCTTAAAATCTCACTGAAAAAAGCGAAGAACTTCATACTTGTAAATGGAGTATACCGCGGACAAAAATACAGCACAAAAGACGATTTGCTGGACATTTTGAGAATACAAGAAGGAAAAAATGTAACACAACTTAGTTTTTTGGAGTAAATATGAGATACAGTTATGACAACAGCTTAGACGGCTTGTTTACGGTGATTTTTGAACAGTACAGACACATTGAAAATTCAATTATCGTTGTGAAATCAGAGCAAATGGATTTTTTGAATGATGACATATACGTTGAAACAAATACTGACAAATCATCACGTGTGAAAAAATCGATAATAGACAAATTCGGATTCAACTTTTATCGTAGCATCAACTACGCATTCGTCTCAGAAAATCCCGACAAATCGACCATTATCGCTAAGACAATCAAAAATATGTACACATACGGCTACAACTTCATCAACTCTTCCGACAAAATCGCTGTCCAATTCAATAGTCTATGCAAATATTCCACAAGAGAACTTCACGCATACAAAGGACTTCTCAGATTCAAAGAAATCCAAGACAATTTCTTGTTCGCAGAATTCGAACCAAACAACGACATTTTGGAATTACTCACCTATCATTTCAAAAACAGATTGAGAAACGAAAAGTTTGTGATTTACGACAAAAAAAGAAATAAGTGTGCAATATATGTGGACAATGATTTGGCATTTTACGATGTAGAAGAAATTTTCAAAGAAGAATCTGATGAAGAGAAAATGTTCGAAGATTGCTGGATAGAATTCTACAATTCAGTCGGGATAAAAGAACGCCAAAACCTCAAACTTATGCAGAATAATATGCCGAAAAGATACTGGAAATATTTGCCAGAGAAAAACAAAATTTACGAGAATGAAAAATAATTGTTGCATTTACACTTAATATTTTTGAAAGAATAAGTGTAAATGCAACAATGTGAATTCGAAAAAATTCATTAGTGATGCTTTTTATATTTGTTGCCAGTTTGTTGCCAGTTTGTTACCCTTTGTCAAGAATCTTAGCGAATTGTGAGTGCTATCTGTAAAATTTAATAAAATAAAAATAAGCCTAGAACGTGTATATTCTAGGCTTTTCGCTTGGTACTCCCACCCGGATTCGAACCGGGGATGCCCCCTTAGGAGGGGGGTATTATATCCAGCTTAATTATGGAAGCACATAAAACCGAATCAAATCGGCTTATGATGCAAGAAGTGCTTCCAACAACTCGTAAGTGTATTTGGCACTTCTTTTTATTCTAGTTAATGTGTCTGCTTTTTCGTAAGGTTTTTTGACAACGAGGCTTACTTCTCTTTTGTCGCCTTTTCCAGTATCGATTACAACTTTTCCTACGATTTGTCCTTTTTTCAAAGGAGCTTTCAAATCTTTTTTGATGTCGACTTTTTGTTGCAGACCAGTTTTGGTATTATACAAAATGGATACGTCTTCTGTCGGATAAATCTCAACGTTTTTGTCCGCAACGCTGTTGATTGATTTCGTTTCGATTGGTTTTTCTCTATTTAATATACTCATTGGTTCAAATGAATTTCTGACGTATTCCAGTATTATTTTTTGGTAAGTATTTCTGTCGTATTTTGTGGGAGCTCCCATCAAAACAGATACTACTTTGTTTTTAGGATCGTTTGGTTTCAAGCTCATCGTAGTTATCAAACAGTATCCAGCTTTTTCAGTTGTTCCTGTTTTAAATCCATCTACGCCTTCGATTTTTCCTAAAAATGGAACTGTAGTCACGCCTTCGTATTTTCTAGACGGCATACTAAGTTTTTGTGTTTTTGTGTAATTTAAAACTTGTGGGTAATTGTTGATTGTATAAGTGGTTAATTTCGCCAAATCTTTTGCACTCATCATGTTTTCCTTGTCGTTTTCAGGATAACCTGATGCAGAATAAAACTTCGCAGATTCCAATTCTAATTCGGCTGCTTTTTTGTTCATTCTTTCGACAAATTTTGCCACAGATCCTTCTGATTTCACTGCTAATTCGTCTGCGGCGTCATTTCCACTGACTATCATCATTCCCCTTATCAAATCATTTACAGTTACTTCTTCGCCTTTTTTAAGTTGCATAGTACTCGCTTCAGGCTTTGCGTATTGTGTTTGGATTTTGATTTTATCGTCGAGCTTGTATTTGTTTGCGTTGATATCTTCCATAACTAAAACATAAGTCATGATTTTAGTAAGCGATGCTATAGCATAAGGTTTATTTTCGTTGTAATTCAACAATTCTTGGGAATAATCCTGTTCAATCGTGTAATACGAGTTTACTTTGTTTTCAAATCCCAACTTAGAGTCCGCTTTTGATAATGCAGGTTGAAATACAATAGCAAGTATTAACATTAAGGGTATTATTTTTTTAATACTCTTCATTTCTCACCTCATCTTTTCGATATAACTTCTTCGTACACTTTTATTACATCATCTGTAATTTTTTCTTCGGAATATACTTCTTTGATATCGTGTGATATTTTTTCCCTGTCGTATTTTTCAATATTATCGTGCATATATCTTAACGCTTCGGCTAACTTCTCAACGTTAAATCTATCAACCAATATTCCATTTTCTTCATTTATTAAATGTTCTGGCCCACCGCACTTGCTAGCAACCACAGGTAATCCTGCAGACAATGCTTCCAAATACGCCAACCCAAAAGTTTCTGAATACGAATACAAGCAAAACATATCCGCATTATTGTAGCCTTCAACGATTTTTTCTCTTTTTGTTGATCCAGGAAGAAATACTTGGTCTGTCAAATTCAACTCTTCGACCATTTTAAGTAACGGTTTTCGCAAAAATCCGTCCCCATAAATCGTAAGCTTCACATGCTTATCGTTCGAAAAAGCTATATTAAACGCTTCGATTAATTCTTTCGGACCTTTTGTCGTTATTACATTTCCAGTGGAAACTATGTTGAAGATATCTCCCCTTTTGAAATTCTCATTGTTTTTGAAAATCGTAAGGTTTGGAATAATTGCAATTTCTGTAGAATCTTTTCCAAATTCTTCTTTGATTTTCTCTTTGAATTTGGGGCTTACAGTTATAAGTCCGTCTGTTCTGTCGTATGTTTCTTCTGCGATTCTTCTGTAAGAAGGTTTGATAGTGTCTTGGTTTACAACGGAATTGCATTCAGTTAGTACGAATGGAATGTTCAACTCTTTTGCAAGTTTGGATGTATAATATCCCTGGTCTGTAAAATAAGTGTGAATTACATCCGGTCTTCCTTCGATTTGCTCCACTTTTTTGTAGAAATGTCTAAGTACCAAATAAGAAAAGTCATAAAGGCTTTTGAAGATATATCTTCCAATCGGAAAATGAAAGGAATACACTTTGACATTATCTTTTATAAAATATTCACTTTTATATTTGCGAAAACGTCTAAGTGATCTGAAATCAAGAGCAATCAACACAACTTCGACGCCTTTTTTGGCTAGTGCTATTGCCTGATCCAATTCAAATATTCCGTTCATTTTGTATTTATCCGTCGGATATCCTCTAGCGATTATATAAGCCTTCATTTCTTTTCCTATCTTAATTTTAGTTTACTAGTCTATTATATCAAATCCTGTGTATTTTTGTAGCACTTCAGGAATTTTTATACTTCCGTCAGCTTGTTGATAGTTTTCGATTACAGCTGCAAAGCAACGTCCAATAGCAAGTCCTGAACCGTTTAATGTGTGAACGTATTGTGGCTTATTATTTTCGTCACGATATCTAATATTTGCACGTCTTGCTTGGAAATCTTCAAAGTTAGAACAACTTGAGATTTCAACGTATCTATTATAACTTGGCATCCACACTTCAATGTCGTAAGTCATTGCAGATGAGAATCCCAAATCCCCAGAACAAAGTCTGACAACTCTGTATGGAATTTCCAACAATTGCAAGATTTCTTCTGCGTTATTTGTAAGTTTTTCTAACTCGTCATAACTTGTAGCTGGTTCAACGAATTTTACCATTTCAACTTTTTCAAATTGGTGATTTCTAATCAAACCTCTTGTGTCACGTCCAGCACTTCCAGCTTCTCTTCTGAAACATTGAGTAAATGCTGTGTAGTAAATTGGCAAGCTTCCTTGTTCCAAAATTTCTCCACCCAATAAATTAGTTACAGGAACTTCTGCTGTAGGAGCAAGATACATATCGTCTTTTTCGCAATAAAACATATCTTCTTTGAATTTTGGAATTTGACCTGTACCCATCATCGCACTTGGACTCATAAGCACTGGAGTATTCATTTCAGTGTAGCCTTGTTTATCAGTGTGAAGATCAACCATGAAATTCATCAAAGCTCTTTCAAGTCGTGCGCCTTTTCCTTTGAATACACTAAATCTTGATTTGGAAATCTTAGTTGCTCTTTCGAAATCCAAAATATCCAAATCAACACCCAAATCCCAGTGAGCTTTTATATCGAAATCAAATTTACGAGGTTCTCCCCATTTTCTCATTTCCAAGTTTTCAGTATCATCCAAACCAACCGGAACATCTTTGTTAGGAGTGTTTGGGATTTCCATCAAATATTCTCTGATTTCTTCGTCGATATTTTTCAAATCATCATCCATAGATTTGATATCATCAGACAACTTCTTCAAGTTTTTGAAAAGTTCTGTAGTATCTTCTCCGTTTTTCTTCATTTGTGGAACTTGTTTAGAAAGCTTGTTTTGTTCCGCCTTCATTGATTCTACTTTTTGAATAACTTCACGTCTTTTTTCATCAGTATCCAAAAGTTTTTGAATAGGATATTCTCCTCTTCTTTTTTTAAGCGCCTCAACAATTTCTTCTGGATTGTTTCTAATTCTTTTAATATCTAACATAACTTTCTCCTTATAAAACAATAAAAAAACTCATACCAAGGGACGAAAATTACGTTTCCGCGACTGCCACCCTAATTAGCATAAGCTCTCTCAACTAATAACGCATAGAAGTTAGATTCATTATCTTCGTATACTTATTCTCACCACACATAAGCTCTCTGAATTACTCCAATAATTACTATTTCTTCATCAACTGCAATATTCAACTATATTAATGTATATTTTACCACAAACAATCTTGTTGTGTCAATGTATAGCTTGATTACAACGTTTTTTTATATTCATATTAGCATTTTGCACGAACATCTGACTACAAAAACAAAGAAATTCATCGCTTGTGAACCTAAAATCTCAAGCGCAGCTTCGCTTTGCGCGAGTGAGATTTTTAACGGTTCTCTTCGCTGGAATTTCTGATTGTTTTTTCCGTATGATGTTCTTAGCAAAAACGCTAATATGATTTAACGAATACAATAAATTTTCAAAAAAATACAAACGTACAAAATGCTAATCAGATTTGTAAGCTTTATTAAGTCTTAGCAACACCATTACTAAACTTTTTTGCAAACAAAAACACCAAGCTCATCTCACAAGATTTGCTCAGTGTTATTAGTTAAATATCTTTGTCTGCATTTTGGAAAAATTTTGCCACATATCCTATTACAACTAAAACCAAGAATACTTTCATCAAGAATTTCAAAATACTAACAGTTATTCCCATAATTCCCATCAAAATATTCAAAGCCAAAATAGCCAAGAATATGTACAAAATGTATTTTAAATATTTGTTATCCATACTCCACTTCCTTTATACTTCTTCTTTTGCGAAAAATCTTCTGTAAATAAATCTAATTACCAACACTGCTAACGCTATTTTAATGAAAACTTTTAAGAACGAATAAGCAACAGCTCCAATCGCTACCAAAATTCCTACAATTGCGCCGCCTAATCCCAATATCAAACCAAAAGTTCCCAAAATAGCTGCGAAAACTATTGATAGAATAACTATCAAAATAACAAATGCTAAAGTAATCATAACTGCCTCCCTTTGCTTTATACAGTACCTTTTATTACATTATAGCATAATAATCCCTTATTCACAACAAGCATTAGGAGATAATTCAAAAGATTCTATAAAAAACTTACCGTTTTTTTGTTCCAATTTAAGTTCCGATTTGATATCATCTTCCAAAATAATTTCCTTCGAAGTGATTTTGCACACCACTGGTTCGAACGCCCACTCTTCATCATTTTCCATCACATAATACGAATTGTCATCCTTAGAATACACGACATTTTCCTTGTTTGTGACATCATCTGATGAAATATTCGCATATTTTATCAACACAGCATCCACCAAATTTTTGTCCACCTTCAAAATCTTTGCGTTTTCTCTTGTTTGTTTGAATGCATCTGGATTTTGTTTTTTCAATTCGTCTATCTTGGATTTGTCCTTGTCAGAATCCAGAGCTTCGCTTGGAAAATTCGCCACGAAGTTTTTAAGTGTGATATCTTTTGGGGATTCGAAGCTTTCTCCGTAGAAAAATGTATCCAACGAATTTACAACCTCTTCGCCATTATAATCGTAGGGCTTGTTGAAGTTCGAAGCAATTTTGTCCACATCAGATTTTTCCAACCTACCGTCTTTTGAAATGTCCACATCTTTGAATCCGTCATTCAAATAATCTGCCACATAAGCCTTGTTTTCTTCGGTAATTTCGGGCATTTTCTTCGAACAAGATGCTACAAATACGACAGCAAAAATCACAAGTGCAATTTTAAATAATTTGTTTTTCATATTTCCTCCCACATCCTATTAACATTATTATATATGAAAATCAAACAAAAAAACACTGACGGAAGTTTATCCAACTCCCAAATCAGTGTTTTCAACTAACATTTCGACTTTCGGATGATTTTTCAAATCGTAGTGATTTTCCAAAAACCACTTCACAAGCTCATCATCTCTTTTGATTGGCGTAGAATTATTTATGAAAATATTAATAGTAATCCATTTAAAATTAGCTAAACCAATCTCGATGTCTCGCTCAATCATTTCCTTCGTTTGACCCTTGATTCCAACCATTAAACAAGCCGAATCAAAATAATCGGACACCTCTTTTACATCGGTGAATTTCGCATTTTTGTTGAGGACATTCTCTCTAAAATCGTAATCAAACGATTCAATCCCCGTCTTAAACAAAACTTCGCATCCGAAAAATTCTCTGATTTCGTGAAGTCTATTCTTGAAAATATAATGCGCTTCGAAAACCAATGTGTGAATATTCTTCTCGTGAATTAAATTCTTGATGTCGATTTTCGTCTGTTCTGGAAGTTCGAACACATTTCCCGAATTAATACATTCCAAAACGCCGAATTCGCCAGTCACATTTTGAAGAATCTCACGATTTTCACGAACAGCATCATCCATATCCATCGTATTGTCTTCAATGTAATCGCAAAAAGTGCATTTGCCCCAAAAACATGGTCTGCCTTTCAAAAGCACAATCTCGCGTTTTAATTTTTCCTCAATCTTAGCGTATCGATTCAAGCTTTATCCTCTTAACAGCAGTCATCACGACACTAAATGAAATAAGTCTGTCCACAAATTCCATAAAATATTGGTTGATAAAAGATGCTGCAGCTGGATTGATACCCTTGTTGATCATGAATCTTACGATAACATCACTTCCTGAGCTTGTAACCCCACCAAAAATATATCCTTGAATAATAGCACCCAAAATAGCGCCTGGAAGTACAGCCAATAAAAGTGCAGGAATAGTGTGCAATTTCTTGAAATATCCCTTTTCGTACAAAATTCCAACCATAAACACCATAAGCATACCCGTAGGAGCAAATGGAAGCGCAAATGGATCAAAAAGAACTTGGTTCAAAACTGACGATAAAAGCGCAGTCACAACCCCGTATTTCCATCCAAATAACATACACACCAAAAGAGATCCAATGTGATCTAATAACAAAGGAACCTTCGTACTAACAGCGATAAAAGCACCAAGGCAGTTGATTGCAATGCAAATCGCTATAGTAGTCAACAATTTCGTATTCGTTTTTCTCAATAAAAAAACCTCCTAATAAAATATAGGAGAACTCAAAAATAACGCCTTGTTTTTTTATACTTGGAGCTCTCAAACAAGTCCTGAAATAAATTTCAGCTTTAACTAGGCAACAGTAATTTTACCAAATAATTAAAGTCATTGCAAATTAGTGTACTTCAAAAAAGTAGAAACCGATTTGTGGTGTTGTGAGATATAATAAAAACACAAAAACTCGTAAATCGCTCATCGGAGAAGAAAATAATCAATTAAACATGTACTGTATGAGGCGTTGTTGGAAGTCCAAGGCAAACATCTTTGCCTGAGAATATCATTCGAAAAAAACAATTAGAAATTCTAACGAAGGGAACCGTTAAAAAATCTCACTCGCGCCAAAGCGCAGCTTGCGCTTGAGATTTTAGGTTCACGAGTTTTGAATTTCTTTGTTTTTGTAGACAGATATTCGACGGCAAGAGTTTGCCATAAAACAATAACGCCTCTTACGAAGCGTTATTTAATACATGTTTAATTGATTTTTCCGGTATGCCTATGTTTTCCACGACATATTCTCCCTCATAATCTTGCAACGACTTTTTCGGTAATTGCAATGTCACAAGAAGGTCAGCCTTGACTACTACGTTGTGGATTTTATTTTCATCAGAATCCAGTCCCGATGGCATATCCACGCTCACAACGAATGCTTGTGTGTCGTTAATCATGTCGATTACGTCTTTGTAAATTCCTTCGATATCTCTCTTGAGTCCCGTACCGAAAATGCTGTCGACAATCAAATCATTTTCTGTGATGTCGAATTTCGTGTTTTCGTCAACAAATTCAATCTCCACGTCTAATTTTTTCAAAATATCGTAGTTGATTTTAAAATCCGTCGATGCTTTTTCTAGTTTCCCAATCACATAAACTTTCACGTATTTTTCTGCGTTGTAGATATCTCTTGCAACTGCCAATCCATCTCCACCGTTATTTCCAACAGATGCAAACACGTACGCTTTGGCAAACTTCTTGTCCAAAACGTGTTTGGAGATTTGTGCTTTGGCGTTTTCCATCAACACAATCGATGGAATTCCGATTTCGTGAATCGTGTAGTGGTCGATTTGTCTCATTTGTTCAGCTGTTACATAAATCATAGTCCGTTTTTGAACCTCTCTTCTCTTATATCCCTGCCGAAAAATTGTATCGGTATAAATTCGCCCTTGATTCTGGATGAAATTCTCTGATCGTATTGTGTTGTCAAATCATCAAGGTCGATATTTGTCGAAATTATCGTAGTTTTTTGGTTTTGAATTCTGTAATTTAAAAGATCAAATAGTAAGCTGATGTTGGTTTCTGTGGAATTTTCCGTTCCCAAATCATCAATCATAAGCACATCGCAGTTGTAGATAATATCTTCAACTTCTGGTTGTGGTTTTTCGTTGAAATTCTGATATCTTATCGAAAAAAGTTGCTTCAACAATTGCATAGCGGACAAATAAATCACAGAATATCCGTTTTCAATGATTTCTTTCGCCATGCACGATAACAAATATGTTTTTCCTGTTCCAACTTGTCCGTACAACAACAGCGACTTCGCGTTTTTCGTGTAATTCTTGGAATAATATTTCAAATTCTCACTGATTGCTTCCATGTTTTCACGTTGGGACATTCCTTGTGCGCTGTCTTTCTTCGTATCAAACACGTTGATGTCAAATCTATCGAAGTTTTGTTGTTTCATTTGCTCATTAAGTGAACTTTTCTCACGCGCAATGTTGACCATGATGGTCTTCTTGCAAGAACACATTTTGCCGTTGTAAACTCCAGTATCTTCGCACTTGTCACAGCGATGCTTCAATTCCAAATAATCGTTTGGATATCCACTTAGTATGAGCATTTTGTGCATTTTTTCTTCAGTGGATTTGATTTCATCTTCCAAGTTTTTTAATTCTTCCTTGTCACCACTGATGCTTTTTTTCAAATATTCGTATCCAAGCTCATTTCTATGTTGGAGCAAATCCTCATATCCATTAACATTTCGAAAAACTTCCTCAAATCTCATATCCAATTCTTTTTTGGATTGATTTCTGTAATCTTCCAATATTCTGTTGGCTTCTTTTGCGTAGCTCATTATTCCTTATCCTTTTGTTCTTTCGATTTCTTGATAAAATCGTTCAAAAATTTTGAGTTAATATTTGTAGCCTTGTTTTCAATATCGTTAGTTTTCGGTCTGTAGTAAGTTCTCTTCTTCGTTTTTCTTTGTTGCTTTTTGTTGTTTTCTTCTTGCCATTGTTCCAACGTCATGATACCGTCAAGCTTCCAATTTCTGAGAACTTGCAAAACGTAATTCGTGTTGTTTTTCGTGTTCGGATTAGTCGTGCAATAATGAAAAGCCGTCACCACCAACTCTGGTGTTTGATGATAAGTGGAAATGTGTTCCAAAATTCTCTCCATTTCTGATTTGGATAATTCCATATCTCTGATGTCTTCAATGTCTCTGAACATTTCTTTGATTTCTTGACTATTTTGTGGAATATAAGTCTTCTGAGATTCTTCTGGCTCAGGATTTGTAATTCCAAGATACAATTGTCTCAAACTCAAAAAAACCGTGTGATTAGTTTGAGTCTCTGCGTCAGTGTATCGCTTGATAATTCCCTCGTCCAACCAATAATTCCAACACTCAGATACTTCGCTTTCAGTCAAATCCAACGCCTTCGCGATTTCTTCGTCTGAAATATCCACGTTTGCCGAAGTATCCTTGGCAAGCTTGTAGCAGTACAAGTACACTTTTAGTTGATTTCCTGTGGCCACTTGAAGATATTGATTCAAAAATATATTTTCAATAGGTGTTTCGCCCAAATCTATTTTAAATTTTTCTACACTATATTTCATAAAATCACCTCTTATTATCAATCGCCATCGTAGTGTTCTTCGAAAAAATCGTACCGTCTTTCACCGTGAAAAACTCATCGAATTCTTCGTCGTGCGTGTCCAATCTTTGATTTTCGAACACTTCTTCGTAACTACAAAACTTCCTGAATCCACATTTTTCGTAACATTTTATCGCTCTTTTGTTGAAATTATTCACATTTAAGAAAATCCTGTCCAGCCCGTAAACTGTAAATCCCATGTTAATCAAAGCTTTTATGGATTCTTCACCGTATGATTTGTCCATTTCATTTGGATCCAAAACAATACCCAAAAACGCCGTTTTCGTGAACTTGTCGTATTGTTTCAGCCCCACATATCCCACCAATTTTCGGGATTTATCCCTAATCGCAAAATATTTTTGCGTTTTCATTTCTCTTTTTTGGCGATACCACATTTTTATTTCAAAATCGTCCAAATCGGACAAGTTGTAATCTATTAGTCGTTCGTCTGTGTGTTTTCCCCATTGTTCGATTTCAAATGCATCGTCCAACGTAAAATCTTCCAGCGTTAACCTCTCAGTAGTTATCATTTGTCAAACGCTCCTACATCGGGCATTTGCTTGTCCAAATCCATAAACTTCGTGTGTTCCTTGTCGAATAAAGTATCCACAGTTCCCGTTGGACCGTTTCTGTGTTTTGCGACGATAATTTCCGCGATGTTTGGCTTGTCAGTTTCAGGATCGTAATAATCATCACGATACAACATCAACACAACATCCGCGTCTTGTTCGATCGCCCCAGATTCACGAAGGTCACTCATAACTGGTCTGTGGTTTGGTCTTTGATCAGGCGCACGCGACAACTGACTCAACGCTAGAATCGGACAATTTAATTCCTTTGCCAAACCTTTGAGCCCTCTTGAAATCGTGGAAATTTCTTGTTGTCTGTTCTCACTTCTGGAGTTTGTCGTCATAAGTTGCAAATAATCTATAATCACCAAATCCAAATCGCTACGCGCTTTTAATTTTCTGCATTTGGAACGAAGTTCATTCAATGAAATCGATGAAGTATCATCGACATGCATATTTGTTTCTGCTAATAATTGTGCTGCTTGTCCGAGATTTGTCCACTCAGTAACTCTACCAGACACAAGTTCTGACAGATTAATGTTACTAAGCGCGGACAATAATCTCTGAGTCAATTGCATCTTACTCATTTCAAGAGAAAAAATCGCGACTTGATGCTTGACACTAGCCTTGTATGCAATGTTAAGTGCAAGTGATGTTTTACCCATTGCAGGACGTGCTGCAAGTAAAATCAAATCCGATTTTTGAAGACCTGAAAGTTGTCTATCCAAGTCAATCAACCCAGTCGTAACGCCAGTTAATTGTCCTTGGCTCATACTCATTTCGCCGATCTTTGCAAGAGTTGGTTCCAACATTTCTTGAATTTTAACCAAATCTTGGTGGTTTCTGTTCTGACTGATTTTGAAAATATTGCTTTCAGCGTATTCTAAAACTTCGCCAACGGAATTGTTGGCAATGGACATATCAATCACATCTTGTGACACGCGCATCAAATTTCTGATAATCGCCTTGCTTTTGATAATATCTGCATAGTATTTTACATTCACAGCACTTCCTACAGCTTCTGAAATGCTTATAAGTTCATCAATCCCGCCGATAATTTCGTACATATTATTGGATTTTAATTTGTCTTCCAATGTAATATAATCCACAGGCTTTTTCTCGTCAATTACTTGCAAAATCGCCTTGTAGATTTCTTGGTATTTCGTAGAATAAAAATCTATCGGTTCCACGATTTCTGCCGCATCATCAACAGCTCTCTCATCGATTATCATCGCACCGATTACACTTCTCTCAGCTTCCAAATCGCACGGCATAATATTTTGTTGATTTTCCATTACCTCACCGCCTTTCTGTCGTGTATTCTAAAATTATTCTTTGTCTACAATTACTTCCAAGTTAGCGTTAATATCTGGGTATACCTTAACTATAACGTTAAATGTTCCCAAAGATTTGATGTTGTCTTTCATTTCAATTTTTTTCTTATCAACATCCAAACCGTGTTGCTCCTTCAATGCTTTTTCGATATCCATTGAAGTGATTGAACCGAAAAGTCTGTCGCCTTCACCTGTTTTGGCGATAATCTTAACTTTTGTGTTTTCGATTTTTTCTTTCAATTCATTAGCGTTTTTGATGTTTTCTCTTTCAATCGCTCTTAGTTCTGCTTGTTTTTCTTCCCAAATTTTGATGTTTTCTTTTGTTGCTTGTACTGCTAATTTATTTGGTAGTAGAAAATTTCTCGCAAAACCAGTCTTTGCATTAACCATTTCTCCAGCTTTTCCAAGCTTTTCTACATCACTAGTCAATATAACTTTCATCTATATCCTCCTTGATATATTCATCAATTGCTTGTTTTATCTTTTCTTCTGCCTCATCCATGCTACATTCTAATTGAGCACCTGCACTTGTAAGGTGACCTCCACCTCCAACTTTTTCCAAAACCAATTGTACGGAGATTTTGCCCAAACTTCTCGCACTAACATGAATTTTATCCTTTATTTTCGCCAACACAAACGAAGCTTCCACTCCCAAAATGTTGAGCAAATCATCTGCTGATTGTGCCGCAACCAAAATGGATTCGTCCACTTCTTCTTCCAATCTTCCGATGGCGATATTATCTTTATACATTTTCGATGAAGCGATTACGTCAGATTTTAGTTTGATAGTTCTCTCATCGTCCTTGAAAAGTTTCTTAACCTTGACACTATCCGCACCTTGTCTTTTCAATATAGACGCCGCTTCAAAAGTTCTAACACCTGTTTGATAGAAGAAATTCTTCGTATCCACAGTTATTCCTGCAAGTAACGCTTCTGCAACAATTTTTGGAATCTCTAGTTTTTCTGTCATATAAAATAACACTTCTGTCACCATTTCAGATGCACTAGATGCGTAAGGTTCCAAATAAGTCAACGACGTTTCTTTAATATAATCGGAACTTCTTCTGTGGTGATCGATGACCACGATATTTTTCGCAATATCCATAATTTCTTGACATTCAACAGAGTTTCTTCTGTGATTATCGCAAATAATAACCAAACTATTGCTGTTACAATTTTCCTTAGCAAATGCATTCTTCACAAAATATTTCTTGTAATCCGGTTTTTCTTCAAGAACTGAATTATAAATATTTTCAATTTGAGGGCCAACCTCATTCAAAATAATGTAGCATTCCTTGTTGTTAATCCTGCACGCTTCCAACATTCCTAAACTAGAGCCAATAGAGTCCATGTCCGGATTTCTGTGTCCCATAATAAACACATTTGAGCTTTGTACAATAAGTTGCTTCAACGCATGTGACACAACCCTTGCCTTAACCTTGTTACGTTTTTCAACAGCCTTGTTCTTGCCGCCGAAATATTTCAATTCGCCCGTGTCAACCACCGCTTGGTCACCACCACGACCCAACGCAACATCCAAACAAGATCTGGATTTCTCGTGAATTTCATAAGGATTATCTCCAATAATTGATGCTCCAATACTCAAAGTAACAGGAACATTATTAGTGTTTTTGATTTCCTTAATCATATCCAACACAGAGAATTTTTGTTGCATAATATTTTCAAGCTCGTGTTTTTCGACAATCATTGAGAACTTATCTGATTCGTATTTTCTGATATACGCATTGTGTTCTCTCGCAAAATCTTGCAAAATATTTTCAACATCTGAGAACACTCTCGTTCTTTCTTCTTCCTTGATGCTGTTACGTGCTTCGTCGTAATTATCTATGAAAATATCGACAAGTCCCAGTCTTTTTTCATCCAAAAGCGTCACAACATCCATGAAAGCAGTGTTGTCGATTCCATAAAGCAAAGTCAAATCCTTGTCTTCACTATCTTTTATAGTAACAGGATAAAATCTGTAGTATTTGCCATCAACCTGAGTTTCATAATAATCCAAGTTATCTTCACTGTCTTTTACAGTCTTCAAATCCAGAATTTTTTCGACTTCATTATTGAAAATCTCAATCTCATCATCAGCCAAATCCTTAAAATAAGTGTTAAACCAGCTAATTTTATTCTTATCATTGAGAATCAAAAGTGGAAAAGGAACCTTGAATACAGCATTTTTTGTAATATCCGTAAACTCATTATTAAGATTAATAATCTTCTCCTCAACCTTTTTATTCTTATTATTGATGTATGTGTATTGATCCACAATCATAAAAGCCGAAGCAATAAAGGCCAAAGTTCCTATGATATTTTGAAAATAAAACAAAATCGCAGAAAGTATCACCAACAAAACTGCTTGTACAATCAAATGTTTCAGCGAATATTTAAGCTCTTTCATTGTTTTCCTTCTTTCTCAAATCTTTAAAGCTATTCAAAGCCCCTAAGAATGCCAAAATATAAATAAACGGTTGAATTGCAACAGAAACCAACACAGTCAACACCTTAAAAGGAGTCGATAATGATTTCAAATATGAAAACATCAAAGCAATTCCTCCCAATAAGTACGAACTAATTCCGAAAACCGACAAATTATACAACAAATAATTTCCCAAATCCTTATTCACAAAATAAACAATTCCCGAGATCAATACCAATCCAACAATTGTGATTGTGAATTTCGTATCTATTCTGAAATTGTGAAACTGATGTTCCTTAGATTTTTGTGGAATATACACATTCAACACACTTGTATAAAAAGCGATAAGTCCCAAAATTGCATACACAGCTCTTACAATAAGCTTAGATGATTGTTCAAACATAATTTTAAAAGACTTCATCAATTCCTCGTCCATCTTCACAGAACTCAAAACCTTCATGAAATCATTCAACTTTACGTTAATCACATCTGCAATCGACATATCTGCATTTAGTTTCAAAAGCAAATTCGTCAACAAAACAAAAACACAAATTCCAACGAAACTAATCGTTATAGCCTGTGTGTCAGAAAATCCTGAACTTAGCAAATTCAAAATCGAATAAAACACCAAAATTATGTACAATCCGACAGGAATAGCAATCAAAGGAGTCGACACAACCAAACTCAACACAAAAAATATACCGAAAGATATCAGAGCCAATCTGTTATCTTTTTCCAATCCTAACTTAATAAAATAAGAAGGCAACACAATAAATCCAAATGGAAATAAAAATAAGCTCACAACATAAATCATCAGAGCTTTTAATGAAATTTTCATTAAAGATTTATAATCAATCGTATTAATAATCCCACCTCCGTTATCATATTATTATATCATAAATCTTGAAGAAATTTATGAGCTGCAACTCTCATAAATCACGAAACTATCCTAATCTTAGCAGAAATAGAACATTTCTCACCGCTTTTCAAAGCAAACTTTGAACCAACTGAATCCCTGTTCAAATTAGACACATAATAAGAACAATTTTCGTCCACGAAATCACTTGTCGATTCTAATTTGTATCCAGAAATCTCACTTACAATATTTTGACTTTCCAAATTATTTTTCCAATCAATCACAACTGCTGGATTCATCTTAATTGTGTGGTCGGAATTGTTAATCACATTCACATTAACACTCACACTGTCATTTGTGAATTGATACACAACAAAACTTTCAATCCCATCACACACACATCTTAGAACGCACATATCCTCAGATTTGCTCACAACATCGTATTCTTCATCTACGAAAAGACCATCAGTCGGATAACGAAAAGTCTTGTCCACACCATAATTTGGAATACAGATTTTCAAATCATCAATCATATTTACATCGTCTATTTTAAACTGTTCGATCCTCGCACCAACACTGTTGATACAAATTTCCATATTTTTAATCGCATACAAAATTCTCATTTAATCACTTCCTTACATATATATACCCAAATGAGATTTGTTATTGCAATAAAAAAATACTTCGCTAATAACGAAGCATTCTCTATTATCTCAAAGCTCTTCTGAAACCTGCAGCACGAGCTTCTTTTTCTGTTCTAAAATATCTTATATGACTTGGTTTAATCTTGTTGTAGTCTCTTTGTCCAGGAAGATGATAAATCATCGAATTCATATTTCCTTTAATTCTTCCTTCTCCAACAGGACCATATCCATCTTGGTAGATGTAGTTAGGTTTTGTTGGCTTGGAAGCTTCTTTTTTGGCTTGTTCTTGCTTTTTAAGTTCTAATTCCCTTTGCTTTCTAGCTTGTTCTTCCCTGGCTTTTCTTTCATTTTCAAGTCTTTTCATCTCATTTACTTCTTCAGCAGTAGGATTAGAAAATATATTGCTCGATACAGACTTTTCTCCACCAATAATAGTTACAGAATTCATATTTTCTAGATAACTCTTAGTTGATTGTGTCAAATTTTCATTGTCAGTCAAAATAATAGGCGCCTTGTAATTTTTCGCAACGCTTACCGCAGACAAACTATCTGCAAAAACTTTTGAATTTGCCAATATAGCATTTTCATTATTTTCAAATGAACGTCTTGCTATAGCCAATGCTGTTTGATATCTGTCATTTCCTGCTATTCTTTCCCCAGTAAAACCGTTCAACGGAAGTTGGTTAACTCCACCAATTGCGATTTCTTGTAAATCGGATTTCGGATAAGAATTACCATCACTAAGAACCATCAACGCCTTGTGATCTGCCATGAAACTAGTAGCACTAAGAGCATCAGGGAAGTTTTTTCCACTTGCTATCAATAAGTATTCTGCGTCGACAAACTCTTTGGTTTTTTCCATAACCTTCACTGAAGTTTCGTATCTGTCATTTCCCTTAAGTCTTTCAATGTTAATATCATTTACAACGGATTTTACGGATTCTTCAATATTTGAACTCAACGCATTTTCGCCGCCAACAATGTAGATATTTTTTGGCTTTAACTTAGCAATTTCATCGCTAGTTCTGCTGTCCAATTGATCTTTTGACAAAATAAGTGGCGCATTTAACGCCACAGCAAGTTGACCAGCTGACAAAGCATCCGCGAAGTTGAATCCACTAGCAAGTACAACATTGTCCGATTCATTGAACATCGCTTTTGAAATTTCAATGGAAGTAGCAATCCTGTCTTTTCCTGCAATCCTCGTAACATTTTCAACATTTGCGCTAGACACACCAGCTGGAATCATACACGCAACAGCCAATGCAGCTATCGTCAATTTTTTCAAATTTTTAATAAACATTTTCTCCTCCGATAATTTAATATACTACTATGATACCATAATAACTAATAAATTTATAAAAAATTTTATTATCAAATACTACCTAATTAGCATATTTCCCACAAACATAACTATTGGAAACGCTAATACTAACAAAAAATTCAACAAAGCTTTCGCAACGCTTTTTTCAATCAATGAGAACACAATTCCAATTATTCCCAAAATCGGACAAATATATATCGTCACAAAACCTATCGGTCTCAAATTCCCCAAAAATCCAAACTCAAAATCCTTCAATATAAAAGCAATTACAAGACACACAACACCAATGATAAGTGTCCACAAGCTTTTGTTTTTCGTTTTGTTCATAAACGCCTCCTTTGATATTTAATATTATTATACACTATTTGAGAATTTTTTAATATATAATTTTATTAAAAAAGAGTGCAGAATAATCTACACTCTCACATCTCAAATTAATTGTTTTTGTAAGTTTCTAATACTTTTTTGTAGCCTTCTTCTTCCAATGCTTCTTCGACATATCCTCTGATTTCTTTTGTTGGATAAACATTTCTCTTGATAGATTTCATTTTCTTCAACACATCTTCAACAATAATGTTCACATCAGAAGTATTCATCTTTGCTTCTGCAGAATCGGATGTTTGAGCTATAGAATGGAAGATTTTTTCCTTATCAAAGCTTTCAACGCTGCCAAGTTTTTTAAGCACCCATTCTCCTTTTTCTCCAAACATTTCATCAAGCACATTAATCTTTGCATCTTCAATTAAATTTGCAACTTTGTTTGGGTCTATATCGTTATCCTTAAAATAGTCAAACAATATTTTTGTTAAATCGTTCATAAAATCCTCCTTAAAAAATTAGAGCATCCATTAAAAACGGATGCTCAGCTTGTCTAATTTATCTACCTTAATCAAGGTTATTATTCTATAATTTTAGAAACAACGCCAGCTCCTACTGTTCTTCCGCCTTCTCTGATGGCAAATCTTAATCCTTCT
>NZ_WKZC01000015.1:0-28430 GCF_009679635.1 Finegoldia sp. BIOML-A4
AAAGATGAATTAAAAAGATTACAAGATGAAAATGCAAAACTAAAAGAAGATTATTCATCTACAAAATGGGAGTTAGAAGCTGAGAAAGAAAAGACAGATAAAAACGAAAATAAAATCAAAGAAATGCAAGAAAAGCTTGAGTCTTTAGAAGGGGAACTTGCAAAGAAGACTAAAGAAATTGAAGATAAAGATAATAGAATTAAGGACTTAGAAAAAGCTCTTGATGAAAAAGATGCTAAGATAAGAGACTTAGAGTCTAAAAAGAAAGAGACAGAAAATTCTAAGTCAGAATGCTGTAAGAAAATTGAAGAGCTTCAAAAGGCTATTGATAGTTTAAAAGTATCTTCTGAAAATACAAAAAAAGAATTAGAAGATAAGATTAAAGTACTAGAAGAAAAACAAAAAGCTTCTGAAGAAGAAATTAAAAAGCTAAAAGAAGAATTAGATAAGAAAATCGAAGAAGCAAAGAAGTTAATCGAGGAAGCAAATAAAAAAGCAAAAGAAGAACTTGAGAAACAAGCTAAAGATGAAAAAGATAAAAATCTAAACCAAGACCTATCTAAAAAATTAGATGAACTTCTAAAACTCCAAAAAGAAAACAAAGAAAAGAAAGAAGATAAGAAATCTCAAGATAAGAAGTGGGATGAACTTTTGAAAGCTGATGACAAGAACATCCTAAATCAATTTGATCTTAACAAGATGAAAAAGCAAGAGGAACAACAATACAAAAAACAAGTTAAAGATGAAAAAGAATTTGCAGTTTTCCAAGTTGACAAAAACTTTTATAACATTATCAACAAAGATGGTAAGACAACAGTCTATATGGATGTAAAAACTTATGTGGATCAAGGAAGAACTATGATTCCAGTAAGATATATCGCTTATACTCTAGGTTTTAATGTTGAGTATGACAACTCTACTCGTGAAGCTATTTTCTCCAATAAAGAGAATAATATCCTAGCTAAAAAGACATTAAGACTAAATATTGATACTGGTGTTATGAAAGATTCAGATGGTAAAGTCTACAATTCAGATGTTAAGCCAGTTATTATAAATGGAAGAATCCATGCTTCAATTTCAAACATTGCTAAAGCTTTTGGAGCAAGTCATGGAGATATTAAAGATGGTAAAAACCAAACAATAGAATGGGACAATGCTAGAAAAGCAGTCTATGTATTTAAAAATGTAAAATAAGAAAGGATAGAAAAATGAATAAGAGCATTAAACGAGGAGTAGCCATAGCGTTACTCCTTTTTACATTTACAGTACCAGCAACTACATTTGCGATGACAAATGAAGGACAAATAGAGAATCAAAGTGAGTCAATATATGAACCGCAAAAAGAAGAATTTGAAAAAATGTTGAAAGATGATGTTTTTACACCATCAAAAGAAGAAATTCCTTATCAAGATGTTCCAAGAATACCAGGAAATACAAGTGAAGCAAATAAGCCTTCAAATAATCCTCCTAAGAAAACACCACTTGTAAAAGGTGGTAATACTAAGGCAGTAAATAATCTTGCGACTGGGGAAAATAAGGCAAGAGGTTCAGTAATTGAAAATGTAGATAAGAATGGAAAAGATATTACACCAAGTGGAGATACAGAAAAAGATAAAGAAAATCCAGTAGATGTAAGACAATTTTTAACATTTCAAACTAAAAGTGGAAAAACTATGCACCTAATAGTCGATCACTCATCAAATCAAGATAATGTAAGGCTATTGACAGAAGTAGGAGAGCAAGACCTACTTAATATGATTGAATCAGAAGATAAAAATACTATAAAGGTTGAAGAGCCTAAGAAAGAAGAAGTAAAAAAAGAAGAACCTAAGACTGTTCCATTAAAAGAAGAAAAGAAAAGCGGGATAGGTTTATTTCTAATTGTTGCACTTGTAATTGGAGGAGTTATAGGAGCAGGATATTATTTTAAGGTAGTTAAAGCAAAAGAAGATAGAATGTTGGAAGACTTTGAAGAAGATGATGAGGATTATATTAGTGAGTCAGAAGATGAATCTGACAATGAAGAAAGTAATGAAGAATCTTTAGATGAAGACGATGAAGATGAACTATTATAATAATTTTTAAAAGTTTGAGCGAGAGAGAAATCTTTCGCTCTTTTTTTATTTATGGAGGTATTAATGAAGTTAGTAATAGCAGAAAAGCCAAGTGTAGCAGTTACAATTGCAAAAGTAATTGGAGCAAGAACAAGAAAAAACGGATATTATGAGGGCAATGGATACATTGTTTCTTGGTGTGTAGGTCATTTAATTCAAATGGCAAGTCCCGATAAGATAGACGAAAAATGGAAGAAATGGACAATAGACACTCTTCCTATAATTCCAGAAGAATATACTTATGAAGTATCTAAAAGCACTAAGAAACAATATGGAGTTTTAAAGAAACTTTTAAACGATAAGAACATCGACACAGTAATAAATGCTTGTGATGCTGGTAGAGAAGGAGAACTTATTTTTAGGCTTGTATATAATCAAGCTAAATGTAAGAAGAAGATTAAAAGACTTTGGATATCTTCAATGGAAAACAAAGCTATTGAAGATGGCTTTAGAAATCTTAAAGATGGAGAAAACTTTGAAGACTTATATAGATCGGCAAGTGCAAGAGCAATTGCAGATTGGCTGGTGGGAATGAATTTAAGTAGGCTTTATTCTTGCATTTACAAGGAAACATATTCAGTTGGTAGAGTACAAACACCAACTCTATATTTAATAGCTAAAAGGGATAGTGAAATAAATCTATTTAAGAAGCAAAAATATTATACAGTTGATCTATCTTATGGAGGATTGAAACTTGTATCTGATAGAATTGATAGAATTGAAGTTGCAGAGCAACTATCAAACTTGCTAGAAGATGAAATAGTTATTACAGAGGTAGAAGATAAAGAAATAAGCACAAAACCAGATAAGCCTTATGATCTCACTACCTTACAAAGAGAAGCAAATAAATATTTTGGATATTCAGCAAATGACACTTTAAATCTAGCACAAGCTTTGTATGAAAAGAAGCTAATCACATACCCAAGAACGGATAGCAGGTATTTAACCGACGATATGGTTAATACTATAAAAGAGTTATTAGAAGGACTTGAAGAAGATTTTAAAATCAACGAATCAAACTTTAAGTCTATTTTTAATTCATCTAAGGTTACAGACCACTATGCGATTATTCCTACTATATCAGGTATTGGAAAAGCCAAAGATTTATCTGATAAAGAAAGCAAAATCTATAATCTAATTAAGAATAAATTACTTGCTTCATGTTCGGATAACTTAAAGGAATCTAGTAGAAAAATCAGATATGAATATGATAAATTTAACTTCAATGCAAGTGGCAAGACTGTTATAGATGAAGGTTATACCAAGCATCTAAAGGCTTATAGAAAGGAAAAACAAGAAAATGAATTACCAGATGTAAATATTGGAGATAATATCAAACTAACTTCTAAAAATATATCGGAGAAATTTACCAAAGCTCCAAGCCATTATAACGAAGATACACTTTTAAAGGCTATGGAGAGTGCAGGAGTAGAATCCTTGGATAAAGATATAGAAGTAGAAAGAAAAGGCTTAGGAACACCAGCTACAAGAGCAGGAATTATTGAAAATCTTATCCATAAGGATCTTATAAGAAGAGATAAGAAAAACTTACTTGTAACAGAAAAAGGCAATAGACTTGTATCAATTGTAGAGGATAAGTTTAAATCAGCAGAAACAACATCTGAATGGGAAATGAAACTTGCAAAGATTAGCTCTGGCGAAGTAGATAAAGAAGACTTTTTAAGAGAAATAGAAGATAGTATAAGGGAGCTTGTAGACAGGTACAAGAATAATCTAAATGAATAAGGTAAAAATATTAGAGCTTTTCGGTGGCATAGGTGCTATTAGAAAGGCTTTTATTAATTTAAAGATACCTTATGAAGTTGTTGATTATGTAGAAATAGATAAGGCTTGTGTTAAATCATACAACGCACTTTATGGAGAAGATTATAAGCCAAAATCAGTAGTAGGATATAAAGCTCCTAATGAAAAGATAGACTTAATTATGCATGGAAGTCCTTGCCAAGACTTTTCAAGAATAGGAAAAAAGCAAGGAGGAGTAAAGAATTCAGGAACTAGATCAAGCTTACTATTTGAAACAATTAGAATAATTAAAGAAATGAAAGAAAAACCTAAATGGATAATTTGGGAAAATGTAAGGGGAGTCCTTGATAGAAATATGAGGGACTCCTTTTTTATTTATCTAAAAGAACTAGAAAACCTTGGATATGAAAATAAGTATGAAATCTTAAATGCAATGGACTTTGGCATACCTCAAAAAAGAGAGAGGATATTTGTTGTTTCATGTCTAGGGAAAAATAACTTTTCTTTTAATAAATTGGAGAGGAAAGAAACTAGACAACTAAGTGAATTTTTAGAAAAAGATGTAAGTGAACTTTATACAATGACCCAACCTTATATGCTGAAATTTTTAAATAAAGGCATAGATAACAGTTTTAGAGGGCGACTAAAAGTGATTAAAGATTTTTCTTATACTATTTCTACAAAACAGATGAGAGTACCTAATTCTGGAATAATAGATATTGGAAATGGTCAGTATAGGTATTTAACAGAAAGAGAATGTTTAAGGCTCATGGGCTTTGATGATAGCGATATAGACAAATTAGAGGAAGTGCATCCAAGAAGAAAAAATTGTACTTCAAGCAAGCTATATAAGCAGGCCGGTAATTCTATTGTGGTTGATGTTTTAATGGTTATTATAGACAAAGTAAATATGATTATTTAATGTAAATATATGGTATAATTTTAGTAAATAACATTAAGAGGTAAGTTGGTGCTGGATAAAAAAGAAGAAAACTCATTAAAATCTAAATTATTATTGTGGTGGGGATATGTAAAAGACAATAAAATAAAATCATCTTTTAAGTTGATTCTTTTTATAATTCCTTTTGCACTGATGCACCCGTATTGTCTAGAAATATTCAATAAGCATATTGGAATTAGTATTGCAAGTCTTATAGTATTATTTACAATAAACGAATTTTTTGAGATAAAGGAACTTATTGAAATAAATACTAATGAGAAAAAATATAGAGAAAAAGAGAAAAAGTATAAGGAAGAGATAAATAAACTTACTGATATAGCTGTAAACCTAGGGGATATATTGGAAAGTGTACCAGATGATTTTTTAAGAGTTGTGTCAAAATATATGGAGCTTAAAAATAGTGATAGAATATCTTTATATGTAATGAAAAAAGATGATTTTAAAATTATTGGTAGATATAGCGAAAATCCTCTATATATTGAAAAAAGTGGAAGAGAATATGGTAATAAAGGATATATATTTAAATGTGTTGGAAATAGAAATGGAAAGCCATATTTTCATAGACAAGAACTCCCTGACTCAGAAACAAATATTAACGGATATATTAGAGTGGTTAATAAAGAAACTGGTATGAGTAAAAAAAGTATAAAAAGTTTAAATATGAAGAGTAGATGCTACTTTACAAGAATAATAACTGGAACTGGAATGGAAAATGTTGGGGTTCTAGTGATTGAAACTATGAATTCGAGATTTAACATTGAAGCTGAAGAAATTAATTTTAAACTAGAAGAACTAGTAATACCACATTTAATTACGATACTGGAAATAAGTAATAAGTTGAAGGAGGATGAGTCTTATGAAAACTAAATTAAGAAATGTTTTACTATATATTGTTAAGAATTATCCTTACGGAGATGATTTAACAAAAACGAGAATAACCAAATTAGTATATTTAATAGATTGGGAATATACAAAAAAATATGGGAAGCAAATGACTGAAATTTCATGGTATTTCGATCATTATGGTCCATACGTATCCGATGTGCTTGATGAGGCTGATGAAGATAAGACAGTTAGTATTCAAAGTACATTTTCAAATTTTGGTACTATTAAATATATAGTAAGACCTAAACATGATAAAGAATTAATACACTATGACGGCTTAGAGGTTAGCGAAATTGAAGTTATAAATGAAGTCTTTGAAAACACAAAGATGTTATCATGGAATCAATTCATTAATTATGTATATGATACTCCACCTATAAAAGAAAGTAGAAAGTATAGTCATTTAGATTTAACAAAATTTATTTAATGAGTAACTGTAATAAGACGGTAGAAGTAATAATCTATCGTCTTTTTTATTGCACTAAAAAGGAGGTAGGAAATGCAAGTAAATGATTTTAAAAATATACAAGAAGCAATAAAGTATGAAGTGTTACAAGATGAAAAAGAATATTTAAAACTCTTAAAGGTTATAGGCAATAATCAGAAATATGATTTTTCAAGCCAACTAAGTATATATAACAAAGAACCTGAAGCTATAGCTTGTGCGACTTTTGATATGTGGAAGAAATATTTTGGCAGAGTTGTTATGAGGGGTCAAAAGGGTATTCCAATTTTAGTTGGAAGTGATGTAAATCAAAGAATTTCATATATTTTCGATATTAGTCAAACCACATCAATGGATAGGAATATCAATGAGGTTAGCTTATGGCAGTTTGATCACGAAAACCATAACGAGGCTTTAAAAGAAATAATAAATGCTTCTTCATTTGAAGCTAGTGATTCACTTAATGAAAATATATTTTCTTTAAGTCGAATTTATGGAGATGAATATATTAACTTGGCTCTTGCTGATTTAAGGATAGATATAGAGGATAGACTTAGCTTTGAAAAGTTTATGAGAGACTCAATATCCTATGCGGTAGCTAATAGGTTTAATACAGTCTATCCTATGGATATGGAAAATTTAAAAAATAATTTTTCTAGGATTAATACAATTTCTTTAGAGCAAATAGGTCTTTTAATATCAAGGGTTAGTGAAGATATTATAGATAGCACAATAGAAAAATCCAAGGAAATAGATCGTGCTAGGCTGCTGACAGAAAGGTCCGCTGCCGACTATAATAGAGATATAGAAAATACAAATGAAGATAGAGGAGGTCAAAATGATTTATATAGACGAGATGATAGGTCAAGAAGTAGAGATGGACGAGTTTTCACAGATGGAAGCGACAGAGGAAATAGCGATGAAGATCGAGGAGAAAACCTTGGACATGATGGAGAAGGATCTGGAATTTATGGAGAGATTCCCGAATCCGACTTACGCAGTTCTAAGACTGTATTACCTAGTAGGGAGCGAGGACATGGAGAACTGGAAGAAACTTCAGGAAATGTACGAGGAGAAAACACTTTTGAACCATCTGAAGGAAATTCAGAATCAGGCAGTGGACTATATCAAGATAGAGAAAGTCAAAATGATGAAAGCACAAGGATTGACAGAGAAGATGATGAGAGAGAATCCAGAGGAATACCAAGGACAGATGAACAACTTGATGGCAACAGTGAAGAAAATGGCAATCAAGGAATACGTGGAAGCTTAGAAAATGAAATAAGCCAAGAAAAGGAAGCTGAGGAAGCTTCTTTTTTTGATGACAAAAACACTGAAAATAGAAAAGATTATTGGATTGTAGAATTTAATGAAAACCACGAATTAATTCCCGATTATAGTGGACAGATAGTAACTAAAGATTTAATTAATGTCCTAAGACAAAATGATATAGATGTTAAAGATCATAATCAAACTCATGGAGAAAATGAATTTGGAGAAATGACTGATGATTATATCGGATATTTCAAATTCTATTTTGACCACTATGTAGACGGTGAAGTTGTCGAACATTATAGGATTGACCTTGGTGATGGTGAAGAAGTAAATGAGCGTGAATTTTCATATTTAGAAGAACAAGTTGCACTAAGTGAGGAAAAATCATTACAAGAAGAAGTTAAGGAAAATATAGAGCCTAAATTTAAGATAGGTGATCAGGTTAGATATAAAGATAAGGACTTTACTATTACAGATTTTGATGAACTAAGTGGAGGACTTAAAACTGTAACCATTAGAGATAATATGGAATATATGGGAGGTATGATTAGGGGTTCGGAAGTAATTCCATATAGAAACGATTCATACCTTGAAGAAATCTTTGAAAATCTAAGTCAAACATCAGAAAAACTAGCAGTAAAGGTTGGTAAGGAATTTATTTTAGAAGATGAGAATACCTTTGATGGAATTAACTTAATTGAAACAGGAACTAAGGTAGAAGTTAATGGAGAAGAAATCCCCTTATATAAAGGTGAAACATTTGAAGAAAGTAGAAAGATTGACGACCTTTTAGATAGTGGAAACTATGAGATACACAAATTATCTGAGCATGAAAAACAAATCGAAAGACAAGTAGAACAAGAAAGCTTTATTGATAACTACAATCCAGAAATTGACCAAATGATGGATAGATACAATGTGCCTAGGGAAGCTGCCGAAAACTTATTGAGGGGAAAAGAAGATTTAAAGAATCTAGGCTATGAACCTAATAAGGAAAGGCTAAGTTTTGCTAGAAATTATGACTTGAAAAATCATATCTACTCAGAATACCTTACACCATCAGAAAAGCTAGATAAAAATATCAAAGCTATTAAAATGCTAAAAAGACTTGAAAATGAAAATAGGAGTCCAAGAGAATATGAACAAGCCTATCTTGCTGATTATCTAGGTTGGGGAGGTCTTGCCGATGTATTTGATGAAGAAAAGGGAGGACAATGGCTTGAAGCAAGAAACATTTTAAAAGAAAATTTAACACATGAAGAGTATTTGAATGCTAAAGAGTCTACCTTAACATCGTTTTATACACCTAGAGAGGTAATGGATGGAATATATAAGACTCTAACAGATATGGGATTTAAGACTGGAAATATCCTTGAACCATCTGCAGGAGTCGGTAATTTCATTGGTAATATGCCAAGTGAAATGAAAGCGTCTAAAGTTTATGGAGTGGAAAAAGATAGTCTAAGCGGAAGAATAGCAAGAGAACTTTATCCTGAAGCTAATATTCAGATTAAAGGCTTTGAAGAAACAAATTTCTCAAATAATTTCTTTGACTTGGTAATAGGAAATGTTCCCTTTGGAGATTTTAAAGTTAACGATCGTGAATATAACAGAAATAACTTTCTGATTCACGATTATTTTTTTGCGAAGTCAATAGATAAGGTTAGGAATGGAGGAATTATTGCCTTCATAACATCATCTGGAACTATGGATAAAAAAGATGAATCTGTTAGAAAATATATTAATGCAAGATGTGAGTTTTTAGGAGCTATGAGGCTTCCTAATACAACATTTAAAGGACTTGCTGGTACTGAAGTTACTTCAGATATTATTTTCTTAAAGAAGAGAGATTCAGTTATAGAAAGAGATGATGATTGGATACACCTAGCAACTGATAAAAAGGGTTTTACTTATAATAAATACTTTGTAGATAATCCTCAGATGGTATTAGGGAATATGAAAGAAGTATCTGGCAGATTTGGCAATACTATTACTTGTGATGAAAAAGAAGATGAAAAGTTAAAAGACTTAATGGATATTGCAAGTAAGGAAATATCTTCAAATTCAAAATATGAAGAGGTCGAACTATTGGAAGATGAAGAATTAAGTCTTCCAGCAACAGATGATGTTAAGAATTTTTCTTACACTATTATTGATGAAGAGGTCTACCTAAGAGAAAACTCAGTCTTAATCAAGCAGAATATATCAGATAAAAATAAAGAAAAGATAAAAGATTATCTTGATGTAATGAATGCTTTAAAAGATGTAATAGAAAAACAAAAGGACGATTTTTCAGACGATGAAATAAAAGAGTCACAAGCAAAGTTAAATGAAGTCTATGATAACTTTTCAAAGAAACATGGCTTTATTAACTCCTTATCAAATACTAGAGCTTTAAAGGAAGACTCAAACTTTCCTTTGGTTTCATCAATAGAAATACTTGATGATGAGGATAATTTCAAAGCTAAGAGTGATATATTCTCAAAAAGAACAATAACAAAGGCAAAAGTAGTAGACTATGTAGATACTTCCCTTGAAGCCTTAGTCTTATCAGTTTCACAAAAAGGATATGTAGACTTTGAATATATGGAATCTATAACAAGTAAAGATAGGAACACCTTAATTGGTGAGCTTGAGGGCGAGATATTTTTAGATATTAAGGATACAGACCTAATAAATAACAGAATGCCCTTTGAAAACTTTGACAATGACGATCCATTTCATTTTTCATATGTATCGGCTGACGAGTATTTAAGTGGAAATATTAGAGAAAAGATTGGCTATCTCAATTCATATATCGGAGAAATTGAAAATGTAATAGATTTAGCACCTTCTGAAAAGAAAGACACATTATTAAACGAGTTAGGCAAACTCAAATATCAAAGAGAAAAATTACAAGAAGTTATGCCTGAAGAACTTACGGCTTCTGATATAAATGTAAGGCTAGGAGCAACCTGGATACCTCAAAAAGATATAGAAGACTTTACTTTTAATCTTTTAAAAACACCAGGTTATGATAGGTGGAATATAAATGTTAGGTTCTCACCACATACAAGTGAATGGAATATTGAAGGTAAAAGTGTTGACTCAACTAATGACCTTGCTAACATGACTTATGGTACAAGTAGAGTGAATGCCTATAAGCTAATTGAAAATGCTCTTAATCTAAAAGATACAAAGGTATTTGACCAAGTAATAAATGATGATGGTTCTAAGACCTCTGTATTAAATAAAAAAGAAACTATGCTTGCAAGTCAAAAGCAAGAGCTGATTAAAGAAGAATTTAAGAATTGGATATTTGAAGATCCTGATAGAAGATATAGGTTAGAAAAAATTTATAATGAAAAATTCAATTCAATTAGAAATAGAGAATTTGATGGTTCTAACTTAACTTTTGATGGAATGAATACTGAAATCAGACTACGAGAACATCAAAAAAATGCCATAGCAAGGACTCTTTATGGTGGAAATACACTACTTGCCCATGTAGTAGGAGCAGGAAAAACTTTTGAAATGGTGGCTTCTGCTATGGAATCTAAAAAGTTAGGACTTGCAAGTAAGTCATTATTTGTAGTTCCTAACCATCTAACCACTCAAATTGGTAGAGAGTTTATGCAATTATATCCGTCAGCAAATATTATGGTGGCCGATAAAAAAGACTTCCAACCTAAAAATAGGAAAAGATTTATTGGTAGGATTGCAACGGGAGAATATGATGCGGTCATCATAGGACACTCTCAATTCGAAAAAATACCAATGTCCAAGGAATACCAGGTAAGGCATATACAAGACCAAATAGATGATATAGTTTCCTTTATTGATGAGAACAAAAGAAATAGAGGAGAAAATTTCACAGTAAAACAACTGGAAAAGACAAAGAAGAAACTCTTGGTAAGACTTGAAAAACTAAATGATGACTTTAAAAAGGATGATGTAATAACCTTTGAAGAACTAGGAGTAGATAAGTTATTTATAGACGAAGCTCATAATTACAAAAACTTATTCTTGCATACTAAGATGAGAAATGTTGCGGGTATCGGTCAGAGTGAAGCCTTTAAGTCTTCGGATATGTATATGAAATGTAGGTATATGGATGAAATGACAGATGGCAAGGGAGTTGTATTTGCTACTGGTACACCAATATCAAATTCAATGACAGAGCTTTATACCATGCAAAGATACCTTCAATATGACGATTTAAAGGCAAGGGGATTAGAACATTTTGACGCTTGGGCTTCTACTTTTGGAGAAACAGAAAATACCTTTGAGTTATCTCCAGAAGGCACTGGATATAGGCAAAAGACAAGATTTTCAAAGTTTTATAACTTGCCAGAACTGATGAGCATGTTTAAAGAAGTAGCAGATATAAAGACCTCAGATATGTTAAATTTGCCAGTGCCAGAAGCAAATTTTGAAGTTATTAAAACAAAACCTACTGAGGAACAAAAAGAAATATTAGAAGCTATTTCAGAAAGAGCTGATGCAGTTAGAAATAATCAAGTCGAGCCAACAGAAGATAATATGCTAAAGATTACAAATGATGGTAAAAAACTTGCCCTTGACCAAAGATTAATAAATCCACTACTTCCAGATGATCCTAATTCAAAGGTAAATGTATGCGTTAAAAATATCTTTTCGATCTGGGATAAGACAAAAGAAAATTCATCGACACAATTAGTGTTTTCAGATATGTCCACACCAAAAGGAGATGGAGAATTTAATATCTATGATGATATTAGAAATAAGCTAGTGAATATGGGAATACCAAAAGAAGAAATAGCCTTTATCCACGAAGCAGATACAGACAAACAAAAAGATGAATTGTTCTCTAAGGTAAGAAGAGGAGAAGTAAGAGTATTATTAGGTTCTACTCAAAAAATGGGAGCAGGTACAAATGTACAAAATAAACTGATAGCCTTACACGATTTAGACGTCCCTTGGAGACCGTCTGATTTGGAGCAGTTCCAAGTGGGACAAGTAAAAAAACAAGGACTATCTCAATAAATACTAACGCAAGCACAAGTATAAAATAGGCTAAAGTGACTTATCAGCCTATTTATGATATAATATATCTTAACAATAAAACGGATAAGGGGTAATAATATGGCAATTTCTTATAAACCATTATGGCACTTATTGGTAGAAAGAGAAATGAACAAAGAAGACTTAAAAAGAGCTGCAAACATAACAAGCAATATAGTTTCAAGAATGAGCAAAAACTCTTATGTGAACTTAGAGTCGTTAGAAAAGATTTGCTTGGCATTGGATTGCAGAATTGAAGATGTTATAGAAATTCACAGAAATGAGGTGGAATAAAATTGAGCAATCTATCACAAATCAGAAGAGCTGAAATGCTAGAATACCTAAATCATCTAAAAGAAATTCACACAGATGATGAAAGTAGGATTGCACTTGCAAAGATTGAAACAGCCTTAACTGAGAAAAAATATGGTCTATGAAATAAGATTATATGGTTTAATTATTTCCCGGGTGATTTTATATAAATTATCAATGATTAAATCATGATACAATGAATATAAAGTATAAATAGTAAGATAGTGGATTGGATTTTAATGGTATGATATAGATTTATTAATTTTTTTTAATTTATCATACTCATTGAATTCGTTTTGTGAAACAACAAATTTTGTAAAATGGGAGTAATTATGGCAAAAATTATTAAATTGCTAATTATAGAAGACAATGAAGATATTATTGATTTAATTAAATTATATAAGCCTGAATCTATGGAAATCTTTGATGCAAAAGATGGTAAACAAGGTTTAAAATTTTTTGATGAAGAAAAATTTGATTTGATAATTTTAGATTTGATGCTGCCAATATTAGATGGTTACCAAGTATTAAAGAAAATTAGAGAAACAAGTGATATACCAATTATAATATTATCTTCTAAAAATCTTGACTTTGAAATCATACTCGGATTAGATAAGGGTGCAGATGATTATATTGTTAAGCCATTTAATCCTATGGAATTGTTTGCACGAGTTAATGCATTGTTGAGGAGAGTCGATTCAAAAAATAATAATAAGATTATAAAATCAGGAAATTTAGAGTTGAATATGGAAACTTGTGAAGTATTTCGTTCAGGAAAAATTATAGATCTTACAGGTCAAGAATATAAATTATTAGAATTTTTAATGAAAAACAAGAATAAGGTATTTACTACTGATATTTTATTAGAAAGAATCTGGAATGACAATGAATATTATGATGATAATATAGTTTCAGTTTATATTAGTAGATTGAGAGATAAAATTGGAGATCGAGATTGCGAAAAGAAACACATTATAACAATAAGGGGACTGGGGTATAAATTTAATGATTAAAAACAAACAAATTACATTCAAAAAGTTTTTGTTCGTAAGCATAATATCCATTGTTCTTATTGTATATGTATATAACATTTTAACTTCAAGTATTATGGAAGTGGTTGGGAATAAAATATTTTCAAATATTGCTAATCAGTATTCTGCAGATTATATTTTTGATGAGGACCTAAGTGAGAATGAGAATAAAATTAAAAAGCTTGATGGTTGGATACTCATATTAAATAATGATTTATCTTTGAGTTATATATCAGATGATAATGCTCCAAAAGTTTATTCTTTTGATGATATTGTTAATTTGAATAAAGGTAAATATAAATACAAAGACAGAACTTATTTTGCATCTATGAAAAATATAAAGAAAAATGGAATAAACAAATATGGAGTTGTTGTTATACCAACAAAATATATTAGTAATAGGGTTTTTGTTACTCCTAGTATGCAAGATTCGGGATTAATTTTTCTATTTTTTACATTAAAAGTTATTTTATTTATTTTAGGAACTTTTATAATTGTGTTCATATTTTCAAAAGTATTGCATAAGAAATTATACAATCCTTTAAGTGAATTAGAAATGGGTTTTAAAAAGTTAAAGAAAGAAGACTATTCATTTAGTTTAAGAAAACAAGAATATAATAATATTTCTGAATTTGATTTTATTCAAAATGAATTTAATTCAACGGTGAAATCACTAAGAGAATTTCAGAAAGAGAGACTTGAAAATGAAAAAAAAAGGATTCAGTTATTTATTGATATAAGGCATGATCTCAAGACACCGATTACTGTTATTAAAGGTTTCTCAGAAGCATTAATTAATGGAAGAATTCCAATAGAAAGTTCTAAAAAATATTTGGAATCTATTGACAAAAATGCATCGAATATAGACACTTTGTTAAACGAATTATCAGAAATTATAGAGTATGAGGATTATTCTTATAGTTTAAATCTTGAGAAAATTGATTTCTGTGAATTTACAAGGAATGCAATAATAGACTTTTTACCAATATTTGAGCAAAATGAGATGAATGTAATAATTAACATTCCGGATGAAAAATTATTTGTAAAGATTGATCAAAACATATTTTCTAGAGTATTTAAGAATTTGATGAAAAATATAATTGATCATAACGAAAAATATATTACAGTGTATTTTTCTATAGAAAATTGCTTCGAAAAAGTTAAGCTAATTATTGGAGATAGTGGAAATAAAATAAATGAAAAGTTGGCAAAAAATATTTTTGAACCATTTGTTACTAATGATACCTCAAGAAACACTTCTAATAAAAATAGAGGACTTGGTTTATCTATTGCGAAAAAAATTGTAGAGAAACATAATGGAAAAATATTTTTGAATCAAAACAATACAGAACTCTATAATAAAAGTTTTATAATAGAATTAAATAAATTAAATTAAGATATATGGATCTAGGATATTCTTCTAGATCTTTTTTTATTGACTTTTAATTTTAAAATATTTAAGACTACTGAAAGGTTTATTAATATTAGAGAAAGATTAGGATAGCGTGAGTGTAATATTTATTTGTTATCATATATATAAATAAGTGATGAGGAGGATTGTTATGGAACTATTGAAATTAGAATCCATTACAAAAGATTATGGAAATGGAAAAGGACTATTTAATTTTTCAATGAATTTGAATAAAGGCGAAATTGTAGGTCTAATAGGAATTAATGGTGCTGGGAAAACAACTTTATTAGACACAGTGTCTGGAAAAATTTTAGCAGATTCAGGAGAGATTTTTTATGAGGGGGAAAAATTAGGAATTGATTCTAAATGTAGAAAAAAATTTGGAATTTCTGTTAACCCTGGTTTTTATGATTATCTTAATACTTATGAAAATTTAAAAGCTATTTTATA
Organism: Finegoldia sp. BIOML-A4; assembly: GCF_009679635.1. NCBI lineage: Bacteria > Bacillati > Bacillota > Tissierellia > Tissierellales > Peptoniphilaceae > Finegoldia > Finegoldia sp. BIOML-A4. The sequence continues at coordinate 15,671 of NZ_WKZC01000015.1, forward strand.
TTTAAACGGAATAAGTGATAAAAAGATTGTAAATGAGAAAATTAAAAATGTTTTAAAAATAGTTGGTCTTGAAAATGTTGAGAACAAAAGAATAAAAGAATTTTCCTTTGGAATGAAACAAAGATTAGGATTTGCACAGGCAATACTGAATTCAGGATCAATTATGTTATTAGATGAACCATTTGTAGGTCTTGACGTCAATGGGAGAAATATGGTTAAAGAATATGTAAAAGATATGGTAGAAAAAAAGCAAATGGCAGTTGTGTTTTCGGATCATAATTTAGATGAAGTTAAAGCCTTGTGTAATAGGTTGGTTGTAATAAGAAATGGGAAAAAAATTTATGATGGGAATCTAGATATAAAGAGTTCAATAATAATAAAGGTTAGAGATAGCAGTGGAATTGATGACTCTATTGTTAAAAAAATTGATTCAACTACAGTTGAGGTTACAGAAAGAAATCTTAATGACAAAATAAAGAATATTACAAAAATAACAGAAATAACAAGAATTGAAAAGGTTATAAATCCCTTAGAAAAGATGTTAGAGGTGAATAATAATGTTGAAAATCATTAAATTTGAAATTGGTAAGCAGGTTAAAAGAAAAGAAAATTTAATTTTATTTTTTATGTTTTTAATGCCATTACTTTATTCAATAGGTGTGTACAGAAACTCAAATATTATTACTTACAATAGTAGTGAACTGGTTAATGGACTTTCTTTTGCAAAGGACATGTTTACTTTTATATATATGGCTTTTATTGTTTATATTATATTAGCAATAAATAGTTCAAATATATTAAGAGGAGAAATAGAAAATAATAGTATTAGTGTAATGCTCACAAGAATAAACAATAGAAGTAAAATTTATAGAGCAAAATTATACGCTCAAATTATTTATTGGACAGTGATTACATGTTTATTTGTTTTATTTTCTATATTTTGCTATTACATTTTTATATCAAATTTAAAGATTGCAAGTGGTAGCATTGTAAGTAAAGACTGGATAAGTGATACTTTAATAATTATTTCATTATGGTCTTCATACATTTTTGTAATAAGTATGGTTCAAAGTTTGAGTATGAATTTTAAACCTTTTGTTTCTATAGGAATATTTATAATAGTTTTTATAATTTTAATGTACTTGAAAGAGTTTCCTAAAGTTCAATTGGTGTCTCCATTTTATTATCTAAATAAAATTTTAGATAATTGGAATTCAATTATTTTTGTTAAATATATGATAATTAACTGGGGACTAGTATTTTTATTTTCTTTTTTAGGAATTAAAAAATTCAAAAAAAGTGACCTATAAGAATATATATTTTATAAAATATTTAATAGTTAGAATAAAAAGATTGAGTCAAATTTCTTAAAGTGCCTATGATTTTAGGCACTTTTTCTATATCAGACTTTAGGAGGTGATAATATAATATTTTTAACAAAACATTCAATTTAAGATACAAATAATAGGACGGGGAGAGTATATCTTCATCGTCTTTTTTTATTGCAAGAAAGGAGTATTTTATGAAAAAACTAGAACAACTAAGACAAGAGTCAAAAGAAATAAAAGATAAAATAGACAATACAGAAGAAAAATTAAGGCAACTAAAAAATCAAGAAAAGAAGATATTAAAACAAGACATAGTGAAAAGAAGAAAAGAAAGAACTCATAGGCTCATAACAAGAGGAGCAATCTTAGAAAGCCTTATAGAAAATGCAGAAGAACTAACAGATGAAGAAATAAAAATCCTACTAGAAGAAGCAACAAAGACAAAAGAATTCAAAGAAACACTAAGAATAATAAGAGAAAATTAGGGAAAATATAGGGATTAATAAATAATCAAATCTCCCTTAGATTTTCTAAGGGCGCAATTATACACCCTAAAGTGTGCTTGCGTCCTGCGGAGCCAAACCCTTGCAGGGAGCAACAACCATTCGCTTTTTAAAAGTCAAGGGTAAATAAACTCGCTAAGGCTCGCCCTTGACTTTTAAAATTTGAAATGAACAAAACAATTAAGCCGACATACTGAAACAACAAAAATTAATTCAGTAGTCGGCTTTTTCTATTCTATCATTTCAAAACGCTCATTCACAAAGTGGATATAAAAATCTATTAAGCCTCCACCTAAAACAACAAAAAAAGAAAGGAAGTGATAAAAATGGCAGACAGTTTTCATTTTTCAGTAAACATAATATCAAGAGGAAAAGGCAAAAGTGCAGTAGCAAGTGCAGCATATATAAGTGGAGAAAAAATAAAAAATGAATGGGACGGAGTAACCCATGACTACACCAAAAAACAAGGAGTAATTAGCAAGGAAATATATTTACCAGATCACGCACCAGAAGAATATAAAGACCGAAAAACATTGTGGAACTCGGTAGAACTATTTGAGAAAAACTCTAATGCCCAACTTGCAAGAAACTTTATCATATCTTTACCAAAAGAGTTAAACATAGAAGAAAATAAAAAGATGATAGAAGAATATATACAAACCAACTTTGTAAAAGAGGGAATGATAGTAGACCTAGCAATCCATGATGAAAGTAGAGAGGGAAATCAAAACATTCATGCTCATATAATGACCATAGTAAGACCAATAAATGAAGATGGAACATGGGGGCAAAAAAGTAAAAAAGAATATATCCTAGATGAAAAAGGAGAAAAGATTTTAAACAAAAATGGAAAACCAAAGACAAGAAAAGTAGAACTAACAACATGGAACGATAAGGGCAATGTAGAAAAATGGAGAGAAAATTTTTCAGACCTTTGCAATGAATATCTAGCAAAAAATAATATAGAAAAAAGAGTAGACCATAGGAGTTTTAAAAGACAAGGCATAAAACAAATACCAACAATACATCTAGGAGCAAGTGCTAGTGCAATGGAAAGAAAAGGAATAAGGACAGAAAAAGGAGATATAAATCGTGAAATAAAAAGACAGAATGAACTATTAAAAAATATAGGCAATGAAATAAAGAAAATAACATCTTGGTTAGCAGGCTTCAAAGATAAGCTAAAAGAATCATACAAGGAATATAAAGACCAAAGTAAAAAGCAAATCGAAAATGAATCAGGACTCTTTAACCTCTATGAATATTTAAGCTTCTATCAAGAAATGCAAGAAAATAATAGAGCTGGATTATCATTTTATGGCAAAAGAAACAAGGCAATCTATGATCTAAAAAGATATGCGAGTGGAATAAATTATCTAAGAGAAAATAAAATAAAAACCATATCAGACCTACAAGGACATATAAATACCCTAAGGAGTAAAAACTCTGAAATATATAAGACTATAAAAGAAAATAGTCAAAAGATAGAAGATCTTAACAAATGTTTAGCCTATGCAAAGACTGTAAGAAAAACAAAAGCAACCTACCAAGACTATGAAAGCAAGAAAATATTCAAAGAAAGCTTCTACAAGAATAATCAAAAGGAAATAGACCAACATATAAGAGCAAGAACCTTAATTGAAAAAATAAGTGGAAAGAAAAATTTAAGAGAAAAAGAATGGTTAGGAGAAATTAAAAACTTAGAAGATGAAATTAGTAAACTAAATACAGAGTCAGAAAAGATAAGGGAAAGATACAAGGAAATAAATCATATCAAATATGCGGTAGAAGTAGTGAATAAAGAATACGGTATCGACCTATCAATAGAAATTGACAAGGCAATTAAGAGGGGAGAAAAAGAAAGTATCATAGAAAAGATAAAAGAATACAAGCAAGACAGTGATAAGTTTAATGAAAAAAGGCAGACAATTAAAGACTATTACAAAAATCAAGAAAGATAAGACCTGGTAAAAATATCTTATCCAAGCTATAATATGACCAAGAAAATAAAGGCAGATCTAGGAGGTAATAGAGATGAATAAAAGGCAAGAGCTAATAAATGAACTCATAAAAGCAGATCAAGATGGAACATACAAAACATATAAAAGCACAGAAGAAATAAAAGCGATGAACAATGAAGAAGTGCAGATTATATATTCCAACATGAAAAATTATCTATCAGACAAAAGAACACACACAAACTACTAAAGGTGGAAAGGTATTGTAAGCTATTTAAAAGTATAAAAGGTACAAATACCTAAGAAATATATAAAAACATCAAAATAAAGCATTCCACCACCAAGAACAACCAAATAAAAACAATCAAAGGGAAGTATAGAAAAATTAAAGCCTATACTTCCCTTTTTTTAATTCAAACAAAGGAGATAAAACATGATAAACGAAGAAATAAGCAAAGAAGCAGGGCAAGCAGCACAAACCATAATAACATACACAATAAAGGCAGCAAAAGAATCAATCAACTTAGACAAAGAAATAAGAAAAAAGATGAATGAAACTTTAGAAAAAGCAAACGGAAACCTAAAAAGCCTTATGGGAGATGAAATGAAAATAAAAGACTTATATAAAAAAGGACAACTAGAAAATATAAGCATGGATCAAAGCGACCTCAAAGACTTAAAAAAAGAACTAAACAAACTTGGAGTAAGTTTCTCAGTAATGAAAAACAAAGAAAGCAAAAACTATGAAATATTCTTCCAAGCCAAAGACATAAAAGTAATGGAATATGCCTTTAAGCAAGTCATAGCCAAAGAAAATAAAAAAGAAAAAGAAAGTATCCTAAAACAAATAAAGAAATACAAAGACCTATCCAAGAACAAGGATAAGACAAAAGAGAAAGTCAAAAGAAAAGTAAAAGAAAAAGTAAAACCAAACAAAAAAGATATGACCAGAGAAATCTAAGGGAGTAACGAAAAGTTACACCCTTAAATAACCACAATAACAAGACTTCCGAAAATCGGAAATCAAGAATTTCGATTATCGAAAATCAAGAAAGGAGTAGATATGGCAACAAACAAAAGATATTATTGGATAAAATTGAAAGAAGAATTTTTCACAGACAAAAGGATAAAAAGATTAAGGAAAATATCGGGAGGAGATACCTACACGATAATCTACTTAAAACTTCTACTACTAAGCTTAAAAGATGAGGGCAAACTCTATTATGACGGAGTAGAAAGTGATTTTATAAAAGAGTTAGCACTAACCATAGATGAAACAGACGATGATGTAATGGTCACAGTTAATTATTTAATCAATCAAGGCTTATTAGAAGTTGTAACAGAAAATGATGAATACTATTTAACTGAAATACCAAACTTAATCGGATCAGAAACAGCTTGGGCAGAGAAAAAAAGAAGATACAGACAAAATAAACAGAGGACATTGTCCTTAATGAGTCCAACCCATGTCCGACAAGAGATAGAGATAGAGAAAGATATAGAGATAGATAAAGAGAGAGAGGGAGAGATAGATAAAAAGTCCACCCCCATCTTTTATGGAGAATACAAAAATGTAAGGTTAAGCCAAGAAGAATATAAGAACCTTAAAGAAAAATTAAACTCATACACAGAAATAATGATAAATAAACTATCAAGATACATGAAAAGTAGTGGCAAGACCTATCAAAACCACTATGTGACAATCTTAAAATGGTATGAAGAAGATAAAGAAAAACTAACACAGAAAGGTTTAAATAAAAAAATGAACTATGATGTAGGAGAATCTTTATAGATAAAAAGAGGTGGAAAGCCACTATTAAAGACTTTAAGTCTAAAAAGGTATCAAAGTATGCCATAGATAATAAAAATGTAAATATGACACTTAAAAGGCGATTAGAAAATTAAAAATCTAATCGCCTTTTTTTATTGCAACAAAATGGAGGAATTAGATGGAATTAAAAAAGAAAAAACGAAGTGGAAAAATCAACTATGAAATAAAGCGAGTATATGTAGGGAAAAAGCCGATTGAAGAAGTATTTGAAGATATTATCGAGCATGTAGTCGAAAGAAACTTAGAAAAAGACAGAGAAAATAAACAAACGCAAGCGTAAGTAATAATTGACTAAACGGGAGTATTTTAGTATAATTAAATTATTGAGATAGTCCTGTTTAGGGAAAGGAGATTGAAATTGGGCAGGACTAAAAAATATGTAGCAGGACTTTATTGTAGACTATCAAAAGACGATGGAAACTCAGTTGAGAGTATGAGTATATGGTCACAAAAAGTAATGTTAAAACAATATGCAGAAAGTAACAGTATCGCCATTTATGATTATTATGTAGATGATGGTTATTCAGGAACAAACTTTGAAAGACCATCATTTAAGAAGATGATTACTGATATTGAAAATGGAAAAATAAATTGTGTTATAACAAAAGACTTATCAAGGTTAGGAAGAAACTATCTTCAAAGTGGAGCATATATCGAAATGTACTTTCCACAAAAGAACATAAGATATATTGCAATAACAGATGGTATAGACACATTAAATAGCAATCAAAATGATATTATGCCATTTAAAAACATTCTCAATGAAATGTACGCAAAGGATACTTCCAAAAAAGTTAAAAGTGCAATTCAAAGTAGAATGAGAGAGGGAACATATATAGGCTCTAAAGCTCCATTTGGTTATCTAAAAGACCCTAATAATAAACGCAGATTAATCATAGACGAGAAAACTAAACCTATTATAGAACTCATTTATAAATTGTGTTTAGAGGGTAAGGGTACTCAACTTATTAGCCAGGAGTTGATGAAGAGAAAAATTCCAAGACCAAGTGCTTTTGTTGAAAATGCTGAAAAGCTTTATGGACTAACAGAAGAAAATAAATATCAATGGTCACATAGAATGGTGTTAAATGTCTTGCGAGATCCAGTTTATTGTGGAAATATGGCAAGAAATAAAAGACCTACCTTATCATTTAAGAACTCAAAAAGAATGTATATTCCTAAAAGTGACTATATTTATGCTAGAAATACCCACGAGGGAATAGTCAGCGAGGAAATATGGGAACAAGTTCAAACAATGGTTGATAAGAGAAAATGTAACAATAAAAAGGGACTCTATTATGACAACATTTTTCAAGGACTTGTAAGATGTCCTAAATGTGGTTATGCATTGACACCAAAAACTGATTATAGGCTTAAAAAGAAAGAACTCATAGACTTTGTTCACTTTTCTTGCTCCACATATAAAAAATATGGGGTAAAGGCTTGTTCATCACACAGAATTGAAGCTAGGGATCTATATAATATTGTTCTTGAAGATATACAATATCATGGAAGTATGGCACTATCTGCTAAAGAGGACTTTGTAGAAAAGATAATAGAAAAGATTGAAGTAGAAAAAATAGACGAGGGAAAAGAACTATCTAACAAGCTGGAGCTTAAAAAGAACCAGTTAGCAGAATTAGACAGAAGCTATGAACAGTTATATGAAGATAGGTTAGAGGGAAATATAACCGAAAGAAACTTTAATCTAATGAATGTGAGCATATCTAAAAAACAAGACAAGTTAATCGAGGAAATCAAAGTCTTAGAGGGCGATATAGAAGTATCTTTTGAAACTGAAGATAACTACAAGAAATTCATGAATAATATTAGCAAGTACGCTAAGATAAAATCGCTAAACAGATATATTTTAAATCAAATAATAGATAAGATATATGTATATGACAAGGAAGAAATAGACGGTCAAATTAGCCAAAAGGTTGAAATTCACTACAAGTTTATAGGTAAATTAAATTGACCACTTCGGACTACTCACCAGACCTAGAGCAAAGAAGTGGTAGAATTGTTCGTCAAGGTAATGAAAATGATAAGGTAAATATCTTTAGATATGTAACAGAGAATACATTTGACGCTTATTTATGGCAGACAATAGAGAATAAGCAGAAATTCATATCTCAAATTATGACTTCAAAAACTCCTGTAAGAGTTGCTGAAGATGTTGATGAAGCAAGTCTATCTTATTCAGAAATTAAGGCTTTAGCTACTGGTAATCCTCTAATTAAAGAAAAGATGGACTTAGATAACGAAGTTACAAAGCTAAAAATGCTTGAAGCAAACTATAAGTCTAATAAATATAAACTTGAAGATAAGGTAAATAAATATTATCCTCAAAGTATTTTAAAAACTGAAATGGAAATACAAGCAGTTAAAGAAGATATTGCAAGTGTTGAAAAATTAGGAGAAGGAGATAGCAAATTTACTTCAATAAGTCTCGGATCAAATAAAATTTTAGATAAGAAAGAAGCTGGAGAGAAGCTATTAGAAGAAATAAAAAAGGTAAAGATAAATGATAGCAAGGTTATTGGTAAATATAGAAATTTAGACTTACAAGTTTCTTATAACTTCATGACTAATACTCACACCTTTAAACTACTAGGAAAAGCAGAATACTTTGGAGAGTTTTCAAACTCCACTGATGGCAATATAACAAGGCTTGATAATGCCATTGAAAAAATGCCTGCAAGACTTGAAAGGTTAAATCAAAACCTTGAAAACTATAAAGAATCTTTAGAAAATGCCAAGTTAGAATTAACTAAACCATTTGAAAAAGCTGATGAGTTAAGGGATAAGACACTAAGACTAGCTGAGATTAATAAACTTTTAGATATGGGAGAAGTAGAAGAATTAGAAAACCAATCACCACTATTAGAAAATTTAAAGAGGGCGATAGTTGATTATTCTAACTATGAGTTTTCAGAATCTAATAGCTATGAAGACTTTGACAAACTATATCCTGATTTAAGCCATATAGGACTTGCCTATACAGAAACACCTGATGGTAAGCACACGATTCAATATGAGGTAAATTTGGAAGAAAAAACATGGACTCAGTATGTAGATAATGTAGCTATTAGAACAGAATCTTTTGTAGAGGAAGATATATCTAACTCACAAGCTATTAAAGATATGACCGAAGCCATAAAGATGTCAAGTTTTGATGATCTGGTATCAGTAGATGAAGAAGATTTAAAACAAGCACTAGGATTAGAAATAGATGATGATGGAAACTTCTATGATCCACTAGCAAAAGATCTTGATAATGACGGAATACCAGATAGGTATGACAATGATTTTAAAGATAGTGATTACTTTGAATCAACTTATGATGTAGAGGATAATCTTCACGCAAGGGAAGAAAAACCATCAATATTGGGACAAATATCAAAATTCAAAGCGGAAGAAGAAAAAGATAAAAATCAAGAAAAAAGTGAAAAAGGACAAGAACGATAAAGGAGGGCGAAAGGCTCTCCTTATTTAGTACAAGGAGGAAAATATGGAATACAAAGATATTAGAGAAAATTTAGAAGAAATGATGAATGATAACTACAAGGACTTTATAAAAGCACTTGTGAGTATAGAAAAAGGTGTTACTGATGAAAAAGCACTTGAAGAAGTCTATGTTTTATATATGAACAATGACACAACAGGTCTATTAAATGATGACTTTGACTATATGATTGATGATATGAAAGAACAAGGAAAGCTCATTGAAAATACCAATGAACTTGAAGAAAAAGACGACCTCATAAATCTCGTGGGTAATATAGCTGGCAAAGTAGAAAATCTTGAAAGAGAAAATGCTAATGGAGAAAAGTTTAAAGTAAGTAACTTTTCAATTGTTTCAAAAGATGACGATGGAAATAAAGTTTATACTAATTGCTCAGCCTATGGAGATAAGACAAAAGATTTAGAGAACCTAAAACAAGGAGATTTTGTTAAAATATTTGGACAAGTAAAAACAAGCATTGATAACAACGGAAAGGAACATAAAAATGTTCGTATTTTGTCTTCTAAGCTCTTAAAAGCAAAAGAACAGGTAAAGGTCAAGATAAAGACAAAAAGTCCATATTAGGGCAAATAAAAAGCTTTAAGACAGATGGCAAAACTAAGTCAACTAAGAAAGAACATAGCAAAGGCGCAGAGAGGTAAATATCGGCAGTCTTCGGACTGCCTTTATTTTTTTTGCTCATTTAAAGTGATATATCAAGTAATAGAAAATAACTTATAGTTAATGTTTTAATTAAATTAAAGAGGAGGTTTCTATACACAAAATTTTACACGGTCTTTTATCCGCTTATATCTTTTTATCTCTCCACTTCCTTTCCATAATAATTTTCATAGTTTTTTCTATACTGAACAAGGTCAGAAAATTGTTCTTTATTCAAAGAATACTCTTGCATAAGGGTGTTCTTTTTTTCTTGCAATTTATCGAGTTTGGTTAATATTTCTTTTGTATTTGGTAGTTTTTTATAGTTTTCTAAGATTTCTTTTGCGGCTATTTTATAGACGGAAAGTTCGCTATAATATTCTTCAGCGAATTGCTTATCCTCAGGATTTTTCTTGTGGTATTTATAGACTTCACGATGCTTATTTATAATATTTATATTTTCCATATCTTGGGATAAACTCTTCATCTCAGTTTCAATTTTCTTTATTTTATCTAATAAGTTTTGTCTATCATCAGCAGATTTTTTGATTAGATCATCGAGTTGAGTAATTGAATTAATTCCTTGTTCTCGAAGTTTAATTATTGAATCAGCCATTGTTTTGATATTGTGTTTTCTTGCCCAGACTTCATAACCTTTTGAGGATTGAGCTTTTTTATTAGTAGATATATCAATAACATTTCCTACTTTCTTTATAAAAGGATTAGCTCTGTTTTTAATAGCTAAATCTATTCTTTCTTTTAATTTTTCTTCAGTATAATCTTCTCCGATAGTCTTCGATCTTGTAAATCTTTGCTTATCTTTATGACGAAAAGCAATGTGTTTACCAAATTTAATTTCATAATCAATAGATTTCATATTTTCTAAAAACTCTTCCCACGATTTAGACTTATTAATCATTCTATCTATATCAAATTGTAGTTTAGATTTCCAAGAATTTCCTTTCTTGTTTTGGTCATATTCATACCAGGATTTACCAGAAGTTTTATATTTTCTCTTGTAAGCTTCATAATATTCATCAATGACTGAAAGCTTATTTTCTTTACATAATTCGTCACTTTGACATCTAATTTTATGGTAAGTTTTTTTGTTAGATTGGTAGCATTTACCAGTCTTGTAATTAACATTATTAAAAATAATATGGTTATGGATATGCCCTCTATCTATATGAGTTGCAAGGACAAATTCATAATCTTCTTTTAAAATTTTCTTACATAATTCCATTCCAATTTCGTGAGCTTTTATAGGATCAACCTCTCCTGGTAGAAAAGATTGGATTAAATGTCTAGCCAAAACTGTACCATTAGTATCATTATCTTCTCGTGTTTTTATAAATTGAATATAGGCAGTGGATGGATGGCATTTGAATGAAGATACCAAGATTTTTTTATCAGTTTTTTCACTCTTAGTAATGTAGTCTATTGCTAAATTTAGAGTTGATTTTATAGGATGTATTTTTGTAATTGCCATATTAATCACCAGAACTTTCTTTTGATTTATTAAGAAGTAGGGAATGGATCTGCCATATTTCCCTTGATAATTTTTCTATCTGATTATTCATAGATTCAATTTCATTTTTGTAAATAACACCAGTTGTATTAGTAGCTTTTGCAATCTGGTTTATATTATTTGTTGCATTCGAAAGTAACCATTGTAGGTTTCTAAATGGTTCTAAATCTACAACGTAGATTTCTTTTTCTAACACGCACTTTCTAAGAAAGTGGGACATAGTTTTGCAATTAGCTAGTTTCATTTTCTTTTCAAAAACTTCTTTTTCTTCATCTGTTAAATATATTTTTAGTTGATTATTTCTTTTTCTATTATCCATAGTATATCTCCTTATCATAAATTATTGGGGTCTTAGGGTTCTCCCTAACAAGGTAAAATTGATAAAAAAAAGAAGCAGTCCATAAAGGTTCTGCTTCATCAATTTTTCGTAAGTGGGTACTCACTTACTGTGCTTGCTATTAAAGTTATAAGCGTTAAGCCTGTATTTAATTATTAGTAATTATATCATAATTAAGTATGATTTTCTACTGTTCCTATTGACAAAAATAAGATAAGAGTATATAATGATAACTAAGTTATCTATATGCCGCAAACTTATAAATTTAGCCGTTAGTAAAGGAAGTGGGATATGACAGAAATTACTGGTTATGATTTAACACATAAAAAGATTATGGATAGTGGTAAAGTTAATTTTTTAAATGATGGCTATGAACGAGCTAATTTAAGAAAAATTTGCAAAGATGCTGGGGTTACAACTGGTGCTTTTTACAGGCATTTTAATGATAAAGAAGATTTATTTATCAGTTTAGTTGATCCATTGGCAAACGAACTTTTGGGTTTTTATAGCAAGTTTGAAGAGGAATCTTTTCAAAACATAGAAAAAAATTGTGGAGAAGATTTATCAAAAATTAACATTGAAGGGTCAATTGAATCTGCATTATATATGTTTAGCAAAAAAGATTTATTTAATCTTTTAATATATAAATCATATGGTACGAAATATGATAATTTTATAGAGCTTCTTGTGGAAAAGGAAGATATAAACAGACATAAAGCGTTTCAGATTATTTCAAAGAAAAAGAATATAAAATCAGAAGTCCCTAAAGATGCAATGCATTTGTTAAACCATGCTTATATTAATGCATTGTGTGAAATTATAATACATTCTCAAACAGAAGAAGAAGTAAAGTTAAACACAAGAATAGTTTCGAAGTTTTTTTATGATGGATGGGAGAAATTGCGATGTTTTTAAATATAAGGGAAAGGGTATTAAACGCCCTTATATTTTTTAAAATAAAGATAACTAAGTTAGCTAATTAAGTTATTTCATTTGGAGGTGTTGATTATGAAACAAAAAAGTCCTGCTACTATATTGTGGGAGCTTGCAAAAAAGGAACATTCAAAGTTAAAAACATCTGTATTTATAGCGAGTATCGGTGTTATT
>NZ_WKZC01000016.1:0-27667 GCF_009679635.1 Finegoldia sp. BIOML-A4
GAAAACAAAATGGATGCCACCTACAAAGTATAGGTTAGCATCCACTACAACTAATTAATTAAATATTGTGTCCAGTTCTATGGGTACACATCATAAGAGAAAGTCGTTTTTGTGTATTTAACATGGTAACATCAAAAAATTAAATCACTATTCATATCCTTTATTTTCCTTTTTGTCTTTTTTCGGAGTTAATGCATTAATTATTATTTCATTAAATACTGCTTCTTTATTTCCTTTATTTTCTTTGTCTTGGTCATTTTCGTTTTCATTTTCTTCGTATATGTTATCATCATTCTTATATATGTTTTTACCCATTTTTAACATATTATCCTGATCTTTAGGTCCAATTGTATAAAAAAACTCCTCATGTAATTCATTAATTATATTGTCAATATCAATATCTTTACCGTCCTCGCTAAAATCTTCTATAAGCACATTTTCTATTGATGGTCGCCATGCTCTGTTGAATCTCCTAAAAATAAACACTGGTTTATCTTTTTTACCGTTGCTATTCAAGTATTCCAAAATTTTCCATATTATTATCCTTGCACTAAGCATACTTACATTCGAAGTTGAATTTACCATACAATTGGCAAATCTATTACCTGCATTCTCTTCTTTAATAGCAAAACCTGGGGTGCTGCTTCTAAAAGGAAAAGCTTCTAGATTAACTATATTCTTCGATATTTCTACAAAATATTTTAAGCTTTCCTTATTTACCTCTTTTTCTTCTTTTATTTGCTTATTTAGACCATCATTTTCTAAATTGATACAAAAATTTTCAAATGAGGTTAATGCTTTTTTTAACTTATCTTCGTTTTTAGAGTTATCTTTATTTTGTGATTTATTTTTATTTTTTTTAACATTAATAGATGATAATATTACATAAAAATAGTTAGCTGTATAATAACCTATCTTATTTTTTTCCTGATTCTTATCTTTATCGGATTCTTCTAAACTTATTAATTTCTTTAATCCTTTTAATTCAACTATTTCCTTATACAAGATACCTCCTTTAGAGCTTATGTCAAATATATACTTTTTAATATCCTCTTTATCTTGTTTTCCAACAGCCTCACACATCGCAACCTTAACATCTATATTCGGATTTACTAGACATAAAAACAATGTTCCCTTTTCAACATCTCCTCTAACATGGCTAGGAATTCCATAATCAATGCTTACTACTTTTCCTTTTTTATCCTTCAATTCTTCATATAAATCCTTTTTTTCTTTATCCTTTTTTTTATCATATGAATCTATCTTAAGCCATGAAAAATCCTTATCTTCATTTTCCAACGCTGCGAAAAAATCCTCTGATAATTTACTTATATTTTCATCAGTCCATGGATTATATGCTTCTAATAGAGCTTGTAAACTTTTGTAATTTTCGTTTAAATCTTTCAGCTTATTTAAGTTTTCTACCATAACTATACCCCCTCTAATAATTTTCTAATTCTATCCGCCTTCTTCATAACTAATATATACCCAATTTTAAAATATAATCATCCAATTTACCATTTCGCCCACACAAAAAACTGCGAGCTCACACCCGCAGTTTTCCTATTTCCCATGTTTTCTAATATCCAACACGAATTTTCTAATATTCACAATAAGCACAATCCAAGCTACGATTGTAAGCGCCAACAAAACATAATCAAGTGTTTTTGACGAAGTTTTGTCCGACAAATCTTTGCCAGATGAATTCTTATTGCCATTCACATTATCAGTGCTTGTATCAGCCGTAGTCTCATCAACTCTCACGCAGTTAATCAAAATCCTTCTAGTAAATGGAGGATACATCGGATCGCACGACAATATAGTCAGCATATCCTTGTCTTCCACAGGCTTCAACCTATCCCAATCCGACGGACTGATATACTCTCTTCCAACAACCTTGTAAGTCAAAGTCTTCCCATGATGATGCACATACACCACATCATTAGAATACAATTGACCTACCTTCAATAGCATAATATCGCCGTACCAACCCCTGTGGCCAGCAAGCACACTACGTCTGCCCTTACCACCCACAGGAATCGAAGTACCGTCAAGTTGACCGACACCCTTCGCCAAATGATTATAGCTCGCTCCCAAATAAATAGGCTTCTTGAAATTAATCTTCGGAATCTCCAAATACCCGAAAATCCCATTCTCATCAATCACCTTACTACCTTCAAGCTCAATATCCTCCGAATTAAAAGGATCCACAAGACCTGTCTCATCCACATTCACATTCGAATTATATTGGTCGATTCTTTCGGAAAGCTCAGTCGACATCTCACCTTGTGCCCTCAAAAAATCATCCATCTTTTTATCTTGCGAGAAAATCTTGTACGACAAATTGCTCAAACAAAACGTCAACAACCCAATCCCCACAAACAAAATCACATAACCAATCTTCCTACTTGATCTCATTATTCTTCTTCCTTCTTCTTTGCCTAATATAATACCACAACAAAATCGCAATAATAATCAGTGAAATAATCAAATAAATCTTGTATTTACCAGTCACTTGACTCACCAAATCCTTCTCCACAGCAGCAGGATTGTATTCAGTACGCTCAGCACGCACCAACAACCTGTGCGAATTAATCATATACGGAGTGCAAGTCAACAACGTACAATAATCCTTGCCCTCCACAACCAAAACCTTGTCGAAATCGCTCGGTTCCACAACAAAAACGTCGATAACCTTGTACGCCAACACCTCTTTGATATTGTGAATGTAGAACACATCGCCCTTCTTCATCTTATTCAAATCAGTAAACAGCTTCGCCGTAGGAAGACCTCTGTGAGCAGTCAACACAGTGTGAGTCCCCTTGCCACCCACAGGAAGAGAAGTTCCCTCCAAGTGACCAACACCCTTTTGCAAAACCTCCTCGCTCGTACCAGCGTAAATCGGCAAATCCTGATTAATCTTCGGAATCTCAACGTGGCCAATCTTTTCCTTCACCTCAAGCATCCTAGCATACTCGCTTATCGCATTCTTCTTTTCCTTCTCAGAATAAGGATCCGCAAGCTTACTAGGATCCAAAGTCTTGTTGTAAATCTGAGCGAGCCTAATCCTCCTGTCAATCTCCTTCTTGTCAATCTTCTTAGCCGTAGTATCAAAATCGTGCACCGCACTATTAGCCTCAATCCTGTAATACAACCTCGAAATCAAAGGATACATCGCCACAGCAAACCCCACCAAGAAAATCAACACATACTTCAAATTTTCCTTTAACTTAGACTTCTTCATGCTTACCCTCTACATCAAGTTCTTTAAGCCTCTTCTTCGCCTTACGTTGACGATAAATCAAATACAATAAAATAGCGATAATAACCAAAGAAACATAGAACAAATACCTGTAAATATAACTTGCCTTGTTATCCGCAATCAACGCCTCATCCACAGCAGGAACATAAGGAACCCTGTGACCTCTAACCAAAAGCCTGTGCGAATTAATCATAATAGGAGTACAAGTAAGTAACGTACAATAATCGTGCCCCTTCACAATCAACAAATCATTGAAATTAGAAGGCTCCACAATCTTTATCTGATCCACCTGATAAGCCAACGTCCCGAAAATATTGTGAACATAGAACTTATCGCCAATCTTCATCATCTTCAAATCAGTAAACAACTTCGCCGTAGGAAGTCCACTGTGCGCAGTCAACACCGCATGAGTATTGTTCCCCCCAATAGGAAGAGAAGTCCCCTCCAAGTGGCCAATCCCTATCTGCAACACATCCTCGCTCGTACCAGCATACATCGGCAAATCCTGATTAATCTTCGGAATCTCCACGTGACCAATCTTCTCCTTCACCTCAAGCATTCTCGCATAAGCCTTCCTGCCCTCTTCTTGGTTCTTCTTATCATAAGGATCCTTGCTCACCACATTATTCAACGAATCATTGTAGCCCTTTGCCAAAGCCAACCTCTTATCCAATTCCTCCTTCGACAAACCCTTCACAGCCTTGTCGAACTCCTTCACTTGATTAGTGGAATCCACCCTATAATACAACCTAGAAATCACAGGATACATCATCACACCAAATCCCAACAAAAATATTAAAATAAACACAAAATTATGCTTAATCTTCTTCCACATTACAATTACCTTTCTCAAATACCGGTTTCTAAGTCAATTATACCTTAAAAAAATAAAATCGAAAAACATTTGAGCCCTCAAACATAAACAAAACCCTCACGCCAATAACCCAACTCACAATCGTAGATCACCTAGCATGAGGGCATGCTACATTCATATTCCAAATAATTTTTCGAATTACTTAATATTTTTTCCTATTAACTTATCGTCCTTCGCAATTATCCACTTACCTATAAAGAACATAATCGCACCGCCAATCATACTCATGAAAAACCTAATATCCCCAGTCTTTGGCATCTTACCACCGCGTGTAATATCCCCGTCTGGAGTTCTTGTAATAGTATCACTCTTGTTAGTAATGAAAGCAATGGAAATAGTCTTATCATCGGCTTGTTTTTTGATTTCAAATTCCACAGGCTCACTCAACAAAATGAAACCTTGTGGAGCCTTTATCTCAACCAAGTAATACTTACCATAATCCATATCCTCAACAGCAAACTTACCATTGTCAGCACTTGTAACGATATAATCCTTGCCGTCCTTCTTCACTGGCTCAAACTTTCCGTCTTTGTTCTTAGTCATAACCTTGAACATCGCACCACCCAAAGGCTTCTTAGCTTCATCAGTCTTCATAAAATCATGTCTGCCCTTATCTTTTTCAGGAGTCTTGCTGTTTACAACCCTAAGTTCCACAGACTTATCAGAAATAGTAAACTTAGTGTCCACATTCTTAATCACATAACCTGCTGGAGCTTCCACCTCTCTGAAAATATAATCGCCCTTCTTAATATCGTTGATTATAATCTCACCAGCATCGTTGGAAATATACAAGCCATCATCAGATTTTTCCTCATTCTTAGAATTATCACTGGACTTTTCTTCCTTTTTTTCATCCTTGGATTTTTCTTCATCTTTTTCAGACTTGGAATTTTCATCCTTCGACTCATCTGCGTTTTCTTCAGATTTCACCTTGGATCTGTCATCATCTTCTGGAGATAGTTCAAGCTTGTCATCTTTTTTCATAGTAGCCTTGTTCTTAAGCTCAACATATTCGCTACCTTCTCTTTTAAGTAACTTAAACTTCGCACCCTTTAGTGGATTGCCGCTCTCATCCACCTTCACAAGTCTCACATTAGTAGAAGACTCCTTCGCATGAATAGTCACATTCTTCGAACCATCTTCAAGATCATTTGGAAGGTTAATCAAAGCCGGAACAATATCCTTGTCCCTCTTAATTCCCGAAGTATCCCTCATATAATATGCACCGGCACTTAACTTATCAAACACAATTTGATTGTCATTAAACGCCAACACAGTTGGATTGGAATACTTAGAATTCAACTCTTCAATAGATAACTTATTAAGTTCATCAAGCTTACTTGATTTATTATCGTATGGCACAGACACCTTCCACAACGAAATATCTCCCCTTGCTTCACCTAGTTCTTTGTCCACAGTCACAGTTATCGAATAATCACCCGCGGCAAATGAACTGCTAGTAAGAGTCATCGCCACCATTACCATAACCATTAATATCTTTTTTAAAATCTTCATATTATTACCTTCCATTTTTAGTTCTATATTAATATTGTTATATTCTTCTAAAAGTGCAAATATGTGATGTATTTGCACTTTTAGAAGAAGGAAAATTGCTTTTCCTCTCTTCTTTTAGTTATTATCTAGCTTCAGTTGCTTGTCTTTTTTTGATAGCGATAACAGCTGATGCCATTATTGCAAGACCGATTGCAGTGAAGATAATAGTACCAATACCACCTGTTTGTGGGATTGTTAACTTCTTGTTCTTGATTTCTGTGTGTGTACCAGTTTTATCATCATCAACAGCTTTTCCTTGGTCGATTTTTACTGCACCTGATTTATAAGAATCTGGTGTGATTTCAAAATCAATTGGTGCATCTAACTTAGCGTAATTCTTTGGAGCTTGAGTTTCCACTAATTGATATTGATTTAATTGGTTAGTTTTATAAAGTTCAACTTGATCAATATCATCTGGTTTACCTTTTACTGCATAAGTGAATTGTAATTTACCAACATTAATTTCTCCGTTAGTTTCTGTTGTGAATACAGTTGCTTCTTTTTCAGTTTTTACCCAAGAAATTGCACCTGTTGTTTCATCTTTCTTTAGGTATTGTCCTTGTTCAGCTGTTCTCTTTGCGTTTTTAACTACGAATTTTGCTCCTGCAAGAACTGATCTGTCAGCAGAGTCAGTCTTAACGAATTTTCTTTCACCAGTGAATACTCTTGGTTTATCTGATGGTTTTTCTTTATCTTCTGTTGTGTTACCATTGTTAAACTTAAGTGTATATTCGTTAGGGTTTCCTGTTTCTACTTTTGCTTCTTTATTTAATTTAGTGTCAAATTTAACAGAAATTTTTGGATTTGTAATTCCATCAATGTTTTTTGCTACTTCAGCAATACCAGCTTTAGTAAGTTTTACTTCAAATGTTCTTGTAGTTTCATCATAATTAACTACTGTATAGTGAGTATTAGCTGTCAAAGTATATTCCAAATCTTTAAATTCAGTTTTATCTCCACTATCATATTTAACTTCAATGTTTCCAACATAGTCAAGCATGTTTTCTAATGTATCTTTGAATTCGAATTTTGTGTAGTCCTTGATATTTGTTGGGATAGTAGCGTTCATATACCATGTAACTGTATCACCAACATTGTGAGTGTCATGTTTGTTTACAAGGTTTCCAACTGTCTTGTCTGGAGTTGGTTCATTAACAGTTACGTTCTTTGGATATGTGTGAACATTCTTTAACCAAACTGTACCTGGTTCATAAGCTTTATCGTCAACAGTTATTTTTGTCGTGTTTGTTAATGGTAGAGTAATACCAAATGGTACTGCAATGTAAGATGAAATATTGTCTGGTGCTTCTGGATCAGTTGTGTCTTTTTCATATCCAGTTTCTATAAACCAGTAGTTTCCATCTGCAAGATCAAGAACTTGTCCATCAACAGATAAAATACCTTTTTCACCATCTACTGTAGCAGTTTTAGCTTCTTTTCCTGTTACATCTGTTACATATTCTGTTACTTGTGCATCAGTTTTGTAGCTGCCAGGATTTTTTACCATTGCAGCAAATTTTGCGTCATCTTCAATTTTGTAGTATTTAAATTTAACTCCGTTAAGTGGCTTTGGTGTTTTACCTAAAGCTGTAATTTGATCATCACTTAGTTTACTACCGTCATGTGGTTTACCTAGAGTTCCTAAATCTGCTTTAAATGAACTAGATTGTAATTTGTGTACATAAAGTTTTGTGCTTTTAGGTTTTGTTTCAGAGATATCCTCTTTAGTAAATTTACCTATTGCATCTCCTTCGGCCGCATTCGTAATCAATGGGGTGAATACGCCAACCATCATCGCTAATGCCATGATTAGTGATAAAAATCTTTTTTTCATAATAAAACTCCTTTATATTTTTTTATAATCATTTGCTTCTCGCAAATTATTACCTTACCCTTGCCCCCTTGGGCACTTCCTCCCTAGGCTTCTACCTTCCAACCTTCCGGTTTCATCAGCATCGCCTTTTCGCAGACCTCTCAGCCCACTTTCTATAATCAAGCCCTTTTTATTAGAACTTCGATTAGCTTGTTTACTATTATTCTTTCATTTAGAATAAACATCCGAGCACCTTGAGACCCCAGGGACTTGGCTCATCGCCTCATCCCCTTATCTCTTTGTAGTCCCTTTACGGAGGGTACCTCATCTTTTGACTAACCTCAATCATGATAACGCACTCTCTCTTCTCTTACGTCTGTACTTGTAGTACGCCGTTGCCATCATCACAGCACCCGCTACAAGGAAACCAATAATACCCAACGCCCCTGTAAGAGGGAATGTCGCCTTACGGTTTTCAATTTGAATAGGTGCAGTTCCTGTATAGTCGCCGTAGCTTGGTTTTCCACTTGTTAGAGCTTCAACGTTTAGCTTGTCAGAAATTTGGTCGTCTATTCCTGATTCAAATACTAATTCGAATAGTTGGTCGGCTGTGCCTGTTTTATTAGAATCATCAAGCTTACCTGTGAATTCCATTACTATTGAATCTGTTGTTGTTATTTTTTCATCAGTTGTAGATGTTATGCCTAGCATTTCTTTTAGGCCATATCTTGAACCAGTTATGCCTCCAACTGTGTCAAAGCTTATAGCATCATACTTCTTATAGTCATCTTTTGTTAAGTTTTCTAGAGTTTTATCTCCATCTTTCTTAAGAACGGCTACATTGACTAATCCACCTATACCAGCTGGTTTATTCAAAGCATCTTTGTATTTTGGTGTTATCTTCCAGTCATTTTCCTTGATACGGATATAGGACTGATAAGATGGGACTGTCATAGTTTCGTGGTTAGGGTTAATAACAATTCTTTGTTTGAATGTCTTATTTTCCTTATCCACTGAAATTATTTCACTAGTAAGAAGTCCCTTAGTAGATGTCTTGTGGCTTGCCTTTAATGGATCTTTTTCAAGAATTTGAACTTTTCCATTTTCTACTCTGAACTCTTTGATATAACCAGGAATCTTAGAATATCCATCTGGTGCCTTAGTTTCCTTAAGAGCATAGTAGCCTGGTTTTGTTAGGTTAAGACTAATCTTACCATCTTTGTCAGAAGTCACTGTCTTAGTTACTTCTTTACCATCTTTTGTAACCTTATAAGCTTGATATTCGTCATCTACATTTTCCTTATACCAAACTTCAAACTCAGCATTAGCTAATTTCTCAGTCTTGTCATTGCCGTCAACTTTTTCGAATTCAATGTTTTTATAGTTGACAACATTTATTGGCTCATTACTTATAGTTTCTGTATAAGTTTCTGGTTTAGTATTTCCTGTTAGCTTATCAGCTAAAGCTTCTACTGCCACTGCAACTTTTGCCCTTAGAGTTTGAGCTTCTTCTGATTTTTCTTCAGCTGGTTTAACAACTTGTCTTGTTATTACTCCATCAGTGCCTACGGTAAATTCCTGTATATGTCCTTCTATCTTTTGATAGCCTTCTGGTGCTTCAGTTTCTATTAGGGCATATTTACCTGGTTCTAAGCCTTCATATTTGATTATACCGTTAGCATCAGATTCTTTTGTGAAACCAGTCATTGGTACCCAGTTTTTGCCATCTTCTGGATTTTCGTAATACTTTTCAAGATTGAACTTAGCTCCTGGAAGGATCTTACCTTCTTCGTCAACCTTCTTGAAGATTATTTCATTCTTATGGTTGACTGCTTTAATATTAAGTTCAGCACTTGCTTGTGTCTTGTTTTCAAAGATACGGATGCCATTTGTTCTTTCTACATAGTAGCTAGAAAGTGAATTATATAACATGGCATAAGTGTCATATGATGCTATATCTTTTCCTGTAACTTTACCAGTTACCTTTACGATTACTGAATTTTGAATGCCGAGATTGCCTATTTGTATTTCTTCAGTATTGTTAGCTCCTATGTTGTAATAGCCATAAGATTTATAATATGCTAGGTTATTTGAATATTCATTTACACCAAAGGATTCTGGCATATCTTTATTAACATAATAATCAGACCTGTAATACTGTCCTGTATTGTAGTTATAAAGACTTCCACCATTTTGGTTTAATCTAAATAAATCAAATCTAAGGTTTGTAACAGCTTCATTTGGTTTGTACCTAAATGTTAGTGGTCCATTGGAGGCCGTCCTATCCCTATTTAGATAGTAGTATTGAACAAATTCTCCTGTTTCTTGGTCAAAGCTTACGATCTTAGATGTCATGTTAATACCCGCTGCTCGTGCCATATCTAGGTCATAAACAACGTCAATATTATTTGTTGTAGGTGTGCCTATTCCCATTCCTACAGGTACATTTTGTGTTGAGTTTTGTACCTTCATTAGGTTGATATGGGCTGCGATGGTATTTTCGAAATCTGTCTTATTGTATTGTTCTGCATAGGATGTGAAGACATATGTCAATGTGCCATTTTCTTTGTCATACTTAGCCTTGGCTATAGTACCAACTCCATCTGCAAAGAGATCAAGGTTATAAGATTTTTGTTTCAAAATTCCATCTAAGTCAATGTTATCAGTGAGCTTAATTGTAAAGTAGTCACCTGGTTTTATAACTGTGTCATCATTAATCTTGAAAGTATTTTTAAATTCAAGTGCATGACCCTTGTGTGGATGAATCTTAGAGTTTCCTTCTTTTTCTGTTCCATCAATGCCGTCTGGCCTTAGAACTGACATAGTTGATTCCATATCAATCTTACTAGATATATCTCTAAGTCCAACTTCGCTGTCATTAGCATAAGGGTCTAGTTTTGGACCACCAACGGTGAATCTCCATTTTTTACCCTTATTTTGGTAACCTGGTGCTGGTTTAGTTTCTTCTAATTCGTATTGACCTATTGGCAATTCATCAAAGACAATCTTACCATCGTCGCCTACTACCTTAGTGTAAACACCATCGTTCTTATTAGGATCATCATCTGTTATATGTCTACTGATTCTAGTTAGCCTAAATTCTGCTCCTGGTAGTAATTGTTCACCGTCATCGTATTTAGTAAGGGTTACCTTGCCTTTACCAGGAACTTCGTTGATTATCTTACCCATGTTTTTGGCAGTAGCGCTTGTTACATAGTCAGTTAACTTACCATCTTCTGGTGTGATTGGTTTTCCATCAGGTCCTTTTTTATCTGGTGCGTATTGGAAGATACCATTACCTTCGTTGTATTCTAGTGTTACTACACCCTTACCTGGTGTGATTTCACCAGTTTCTTTATCAATTTCGCCCTTTTGATAAGCAATTGTAAAGTGAAGTACTGGGTCCTTTATAGGTTTATATCCTTGAGGTGCTTTAACTTCTACTAGTCTGTAACGACCTGGTTTTAAGTTTCTAAAACCAAAGTATCCGTTGAAGGCTGATGCCACTGTTTTACCTGGCATGTCTTCATAAATACCACCTGGTCCTTGAATTTGTAGCTTAAAGATTGCTCCTTCAAGTCTGTTATTAGTTACTTTTTCACTATTGATATCGTCACCTGAATCATCTCTACCGTGTTTAGAGAAGGTTACGTTGAAAGTTTCTTGTTCGTTTTCTAATTCCAAGCCCTCTTTTGGTATTTCTTGTTGAGCTACTGAGTTGTAAAGAGGGTTGAGGTTGGCAGATATTTCACGTTTGAATGTTGGTTGACCTAGAGCTGGGTATATTCGTCCAGTATAGAAATCTTTAGTTCCAATCTTTACATGCTTTCCAATAAAGTTTTGGTATTTTTCTCCTTCTGTGGTTTCCTTTGCCCAAGCGTCTGCCTTTTCTTTTCCTTGAGTTCTCTCAATCCAAGCTCTTAGTGCCTCAGCACCACCTTGGTAGGATCCCTTTTCAATCTTCTTATAGCGGAAAACTCCATCTGTATCTTCGACTAATTGTTGGAATTCTCTAGCTCCAGCGTAGAAGTCTAGGTTAAGGTCTATCTTACCTAAGTCTCCTTCTGGAATGTCATACTTGTCTGTCAAGTTAGACTTGTTATTTATAATGACATCGTCATAGAAACCTTCCACTTCTACTATATAGACACCCTTGCCTAGGTTAAGTTGGTCTTCGTCAAAGCCCCAGTCAAATGGTCTCCACCTTGCTGTCTTATCTAAGGACAAGTCTTTGTGAGAAAGGTCATAAGTCCTCAAGATCTTATCAATTGCAGGGTCATCCATGTTTTCATAAGATGTTGAATCTCCTAATTCAAAAGATTGGTAGTAAGCAGTCTTAACACCGTCTTTAATAGTTTCTGGTGACTGATCTGGTCTATCTATTTCTTCTCTCTTATACTTAGGTCTTATTTGAAGATTTAGAAGTCCCTTGTTGTCTTCATTGCTATTTCCATAATAGCCTCTTGTATCTATATAGATTCTTTGAATATAAGTCTTAGCTTCTGGATCTATATAAGTTAGTCTTGCCTTGTACTTGATTTGGTCATTGGAAGCTGAGCTACCAGCATTTGACTTTTTATCATCGTCAATAAGACTTGATGGTATATCTTCTGGACCTTGGTACACGGCATACATTCTGCCACCGTCATCTTTTACTTCTATCTTCCATTCGGCTGTAACTCTCTTGTATCCTACTGGTGCCTTTGTTTCTTTGATTACATAGTAACCTTTTTGGAACTTAACAACATTGTCTGATTGGTCTTTAAAGATAACATTACCGTCTTTATCAGAAGTAGCTGTTAGGGTTCCGAAAGACTCTTCTACTTTTTCGTAAGTCTTGTCAGTCATTTTATTAACTGTGAAAGTTGCACCTGGTAGAGGAGCTCCACCTGGAGTTCTCTTCATAATCTTTGGAGAGATACCAGCTTTTTTGTTGGAAATTGTAACAAGTTCTTGGGTTTCTCCGTCTTTGATTAGCTTGTCGTCTGGTCCTGGAGTCCAAGTATCAAGCGGATCATCTGACTTACCAACACGAACCTTTGCGTTAGTTGGTTCAGTTCTTGATAATTCAGTCCTATTGTAGGATATTATTATTTCTCCATCTTGTCTTTGATTTTCTAATTCTTTGAGCACATCTGCTGGCCAATCTGTTGGACGATTTGCATCTCCTTCTGCAGCATACACTGTTTTTGTAAACAGATTTTTTAGGCTTATAGTTCTTGTTGAATTTCCTTTCTTAAAGGTAATTGAGTAGATATAAGTTACCTCACCATTTTTACCTTCTTGGTCAACAACTCTTTGTCCTGGTGCAAGATTTTCGTCTACAGTTGTTACTGTTTTATAAGGAAGTACTTCCTTGTTTTCTTTTTTAACCGTTCTTTCTCCTTGAGATTTAACAAATACACCACGAACTGTTACTCCTGTTGCTGGACTAATGTCTGGCATAATGAAGTATCCCTTGTTTGTTGCTGGGTCAAATACAACACCTTCAAGTTGTCCAGATCTGTCATTCTTTGTAACAGTAACTTTAGTTGCCTTATATACATTGTATGGATATAAAGTGAAAGTAACTTTTTCTCCAACCTTGGCATAGCCATCTCTTGATTGTGTTGGATCAACTACTACAGATCCTCTTCCACCATCATTTTCTTTACCAACGATGAAGGACTTAGCTGGGGTTTCTGATTTCCTGAATAGAATATTAACCCAAACATCTTCATCTGGCATTGTAAAGGTGTTATCTAAATGGTTGATATATGAACCTTGTACTTGTACTCCATTCTTATCTAGAAGTGTTAAGCCTTGTATTCCATATCCATGGTCTGGTGTAATTGTAAGTTTAACAGTATCACCTTTAGCGGCAGTAGACTTGTCAGCAGTAACTGTACCGCCTGGATTTTTATTTATAGTAATGTTGTGCTTGCCAGCTTCCTTAGTTTTGAAGGTAGCATTTACTGTTACATTTGATGAAGGCATTGTGAATGTCTTCGTGTTTTTGTCAATATTTACAGTATTTTTGCCATCACTATAAGTTAAGGTGTCTAGCTCTTCGTTAGGTCCTGGTGTTACTGTTATTTTAACTGGTGTTCCAGCAGCTACATTTGAGCTTGGACTAGCGCTTAGTTTAGTACTATTAACCCAAACTGAATAACCAGTTGGAGTAGTGCCTTTTGTACCAACATATCTAAGTTTTGGTGTCATTTCTTTTAATATGACTACACCATTGGTACCCTTACTAGTATCTAGTTTCCTATTACCAGTTGGTTTTCCGTCCTTGTATTCAACCAAGTAGAAAGTTCTCTTTGAACCTTTTTCACCTTCAACTACCCTTGAAGTTCCCTTTTCCATATTTGGATCATTTACATATTTGCTTGGGTCGTTTGAGTAGTCTTCAATTGGAATTTCAGTTATTTCTGAAGATGGTTCCCAAGTTATTTGTGATTCGCTTCTCTTTACATTTACTGTCGGCGGTTCGATAGTTTGGCGTGTAGCTCTATCGTCATGTCTGTATAAAATAGGTTTGATTAACTGGTAAGTTCCTGATGCTAAGTCAGACTTGGCTTGGACTTGGAACTTAATTTTAGCAGTTTGCTTTGGTCCTATTCTAGGTTCACCATTTTTCACTCCAATTTTATTTTCTGTTTCGATATAGCCTGTGTCCCATGTAGTTGTCTCATCTAATCCTTTCCAGGATTTTATATAATTCGGTTTAATAGTAAAGTTATCATTAAATTTAAGTTCAAATTCAGCTCCAATGGCTCTGGTGCCTGCTCCCACATTTGTCATGTGGATTTCGATTTCAAACTTTCCACTGCCAAGATCTGTTACAGTGGTACTTACATCTACGCCACCATAATTTTTAGTAGCGGATGGGTTTATAGTATACTCTGTATTTCCTGCTCTTACTGGTGTTCCCACTAGGTCATCACCTATTTCCAACATACTTGCTTGAATGCTTCTGTCCAAGTCAAACAATCCTAGTACTACTGCTTTATTCATTACGCTTCCATTAGCTTGTACTCGTTGTCTTATTGTAACTGGTGTTCGCAACGGAGCTGAATTAGAGTCAGTTTTCATTGGAGGAAGTGGATTGTTAGTTGCTCTTTTTCCTCCTACATAAACTGTAGTGTTTTTGTCTGTTGTAGTATTTGTAGGCTCTACTAGTGGAATTCCTGCAAGTGTATCATACCATTCTGTAACCCAATAGTGGTTGGATCCAAAGTTGTAGAAGTCCATTCTAGTTCCAACATTTCCTGAATTTGGTATATATGATTCTACAGTTATGGCTATAGTTTTACCTTCTCCACTTAGGTTCTTTGGTGTGATTTTTATTCTTTCCTGATCGTTCTTAGTATAAACCTCAGTATCATATTCAATTGGACTTCCAGTTGTCTTTAGATTGTCGAAGGTTGAACTTCGATCTACAAGGTTCATTGAAACTATTTTTGTGTTAGATGTGTTTATTGGTCTATTTTCTTTTTGGGCATGAAGTTCAAAGTATGTGTTTGATAGATTTTCTGGTTGACTGTTTAAAATATAGACTTGTCTAAACTTGTTCGCTTTCTTGTTAACTTCTGTAATCTTAGTTTCAATCTTACCTGTACTACCATTACTTGTGGAACTATCAGTGTGTCTTTGGTCACTTGTCTTACTAGTGTCTACCTTTTGCCACTTAGCTCCTTGGTCAGGAACTGTTGATCCAGGGTTGTTGTCCCTGATATAAATCTTTCCGTCCTTAGTTACTGTTACTGTCCATTCTGTGTTGGCCTTTTCGTAACCTTGTGGAGCTCCTGATTCTGTAAGATGATAGATACCTGGTGTTAGGTTGTCAAAGTTAACTATACCGTCTGTTCCTGATCTCTTCCAAACTTTATCTCCTCGGTCTTCATCAGATTTCTTTGGACCTTGGAGGCTAAATGTTGCTCCTGTTAATGCGTCAGTTTCGTCATTCCCTACTTTCTTGAAGGAGAATTTTTGAACGATTCTTTCGTTAGTTACATCAAGTGAGTCTTCTGCAACATAGGCTCCCTTGATGTTGCCAGCTTCGCCACCTGTTGTCACTGGGTCTGATTCAACAATTTGGTTGGCTCTGTCGTAGTAGTCTGACTTCCAGAATATACCCTTGTTTGTTTGTAGGTCCATTCCTGTACCCACTCCACCTTCTTCAGCTTTGTAAGGTACTTTTACATCTATAACAATAGGTTTTGTTATTTGTCTATTGTTAAAGTTAAGATATAGTCTTGGTTGACCTGAGATGTTTTCTTTTGTGCTTTTTATTTCTTTTGTGATATCTGTTATCTTGTAGTTTTCAAGTCTGATGTCTTCAACGTTACCGTCAACAGCCTTGTCAAGTTCAAATATCTTGTAAACTCCATTGCCTGCATACCAATCCATGTTAGCAAATTGTGGTCTTTCCCTGTGGATTGATGCGTTGTTAAGTGTAATGAAGTCGGCTTCTGGGTTTATTACATATCTTTGGATAACATATTTTTGGCCATCGTTTTTAGCAACAATTCTTGTTCCAAGTTTGTATGGGAATGGATAGTTGTTGTAGTAACCTGTCTGTCTGTTATCTCCCAATACCCAGCCTTCAAGAGGTCTCTTTGCAACATTAACCCATTTTGTTCCTGCTTCTCCAAGGATTGACTTGTTGACATCTGGATTTGTACCATCTTCTGGTCCTTTTATATAGTTGTAGATCTTGGCTTTGCCATTATCGTCTACTTCTATTACCCATTTCTTGTCAAGGTTTTTGTAACCTGCTGGGGCCTTAGTTTCTTCTAAGATATAAGTTCCTTTTGGTAAAGGTCCGTTGAAGGATACAGTACCATTTTTATCTGAAGTACCTGTTGCAACTTGAGTGCCGTCCTCTGCCTTAGTGATCTTAAATTCTGCGCCGGCTAGAGGTTGGTTTTCGTGGTCTTTCTTGTAGACCTTAAACTCTGTTGCTACTGGTTTGTTGGCTACTGGTAGGAGGATAGTGTCCTTGCCGTAGAAGGTTTCTCCTGTTGAGCCAAGTCCTATTTCTACTATACTTACATAACCATCATTACCTACGTTAACCCTCCAAGTCTTGTCTGTCTTGATAAATTTATCTGGTGCAGTTTCTTCTTTAAGAGTATAGATGCCTGGTTTTAGTTTAGAAAATTCTACTATACCATCTTGGCCTGATGACCTGTAGATAGTATTACCAGCTTTGTCTGTCAAGCTAAAGGATGCGCCTTGTAGGGTTTGTGTTCTATCGGCATCGTTAAGCTTTTTGATTTTGAAAGAACCTGGTGTGTACATCTTGTTAAACAGAGCTACCTTTTGGCTGAAGAATTTTGGAATTTCTCCACCAGCTTGGTCTCCTGTGGCCTTGTTGTAGTTTGCCCTTGTGATGAAGGATGACTTAAAGTCGTTATTTGTCATACAGAAGACTCTCCAAAGGTTGTTGAAATTATAAAGGTCATCAATCTTGAAAGTTTGCTCTATGATGTAGCCATCTTTACTAAAGTTGTTAATGGATGGCATACCAATCCTTAGTGGGCTGTTCTTTGTAATAACACCAAATTCCTGAATTTGACTTGGGTCGTAGTTAAGTGTAACTCCACCTTGTCTGTCGTTTCTAACAGCATTATCTGGATTAATATCTCTTGAATATATTAAGTTGTACTTAGCAGGGTCATCTCCCGGTCTTACACCATAGGATAGTGGCATATTGTAGTTGACTTTTTTGTCAATGTTACCCGCATGAATTGATCCCATGTTTGGTGAAGTACGATAAACATTAACATTTGTTAGGGAGAAGGCTGGCTTATGACCATTTCCTTCCCAAGTAAAGAAGTTCTTAGTGGCTCCTTGGTAGTTAGTTGATAACCAGTTAAATTTAAGTTCTCTTGGACCTGATTCTCTTATATGGTCTGGATTGTAGTAAGCAAGTACTGCTACATACCAGTTTCCATCTGGTCCTTGGTAAACATCTCTAAAGTAGTAGGATTGTGGAACTTCTCTATTTTTACCGTCATAGTCGTATTGACCGTAGTCTGCTGGCACATTTGTTGTAATTGTTTGTTGGCCTGTTACGCCTTTTTTTTGGTCTGGTGCAACTGTTACTGTAAAGTCAAATTTCCCGTCGTTTTGTGCAAAATACTTAGATGGGATGATACCCTTTAGTTCTATCTTCGCTTGGCCCTTACCACCAGCTGACTTCTCATTGTATACATAAGTCAACTTATTAGTTGTGTAGTCAAAGTATGGGTCTGCAACTTCTACTCCACCTACCTTTATCTTTGGAAATTCTCCAAAGTATTGGGTAAAGTCTAGGTTTCTATCAAATTGGATAGAAAATCTTTGACCTGGTGCTGTATTTGATAGATCTATTGTCGCATTGTACTTCAAGGACTCTAGTCTATAAGCTTCCCAAACTTGCGGTCTAAAACCAATGTCTCCTGAGTCACCTTCGTTTATAACTAAGGATTGAGATACATTTGTTACCTTTGCACTAATTTTATCTTGGTCTTGTTCAACGTCTTCGATGTAGTAGTCTTCGCCGTTGATTGGTGTACCTGGTTTGTCTTTAAATCTTGGCTTGTAGGTAACTTGATTTGACTCATCTACTGTTACGTCAAAGATAACGTCAGATTTAATATAGCCTTCTGGGGCCCTAGTTTCTTCTATTGTATACTTACCTTCTGGTAGGTCGCCGAAGGATGCAAGTCCACCATTTTCACCTTTTTCATCAGGAGCTTGAGATTCTACTGTGGAAATAAGTTTGCCTTTTGCATCTCTTATTTCAAAAGTTGCTCCAGCAACTGGCTTTTTGTCCTTGTCCCATTTTGTAACTTCTACTGGACGAGTTTCAAACTTCTCGTTAGTGACAGTTAGGGTTGTTTCCTTCTTAGCATCTTCTGCTGTTGTAGGAGTGATGGTTTGGTCTAGTAGTTTAGCGTTATTTCCAACTGTTTCTTTATTAGAATCATCCATTAACCAGTCGTAGGTTACACTTGTACCTGCTGGTGATTTTGCTACTACTAGGAATCCCCAGTCTCTTGAGAATCTTTCTTGTGGGAATCTAATCCTATAACCTTGTTTTTGTGTATAAGCATCTCTAATATAGTGAGTAGCCCTGATAGGATTTGTATTTGGTGCATTTAGGACGTTGGTATTTCCAATATGATTTAAAACATCTTGGTCCACACCTTGTTGGATCATTTCTTTTTTAAGATAATCTCTGTAGTATGGATTTACGTCATAGACTTGGACGTCTTTAATATTATTAAATCTTTGACCGCTTGATAGGATCAAGTTAAGTCTAGTGTCCTTGTCTGTTGATCCACCTTTGGATTCATTTGCCTTTAGGTAGATGTAGGTTGTAACAGATCCGTCAGAATTTATTGTTGCATATTGCATAGCGTTCATAAAGTCTGGATAGCCCTTGTGAGCAACTGTTACTGTTGGGTTGCCACCTACTTCTAACTTGGCAGAAGATCCTGAAGCGGAAATTCTTCCGTTTTCATCTACTGTTATATTTGTAGTTTCTTGATTTAACTTATAGCCATTAGGTGCCTTTGTTTCTAATAATTGGTAGGAACCTGGGGCTATGTTTTGGAATCTGATTTTACCTTCGTTGTCTGTAGCTACTTCAGCTTCGCCTTGTCCTAGGAGTTTGAAAGTTGCTCCTGGAAGAGGCTTGTTTTCTTCGCCGGTTTTAATCAAAGTGAAGTTTCCAAGTTGTGGTGCTACTTCTACTGTTGCTCTGTTGGCAATAGCAAAAGTGTTAGCCCTGTTTGGGTCTTTCCAGTTGGTAGTTTCATAATAGGATATTGCTTTTCCATTATGAGTTTTATTTGTTGGAAGGACTTGTTTTATTTTAATGTCGTTTTTGCTAGCAGTTCCACCTTCAGCAATATTCCATACCTTTACGTCTTTTATGGTTATTGTTCTTTCTGCTGGGTCTGGGTCAGCTTGTGATTCTGTAGCTGTAGCTTCGCCTAAAACAGTTTCTTCATTCTTAGGGTCTACTGCCTTTACTGTCATGTCTGGCATTGTTAGACCTTGGTCAAGATTCCACTTTTGGTCTACGTCGATGTTTTGATACTTGGAAATTTCAACTCCAGCAAGTGTTTGTGGATTTTTGTTGTCAGGAAGTGTTGAGTTATATTCGTAAACTGCAATAGTACCAACTGGTTTTTCTCCACTAATGCCTGTAGTGTCTTGAACCATTTGACCTGATGTTGGGTCAATTTTGTAAACTCCAGTTTGACCCCTGGAGCCTGATTGGTTTCCAAGAGTTCTTTTTTCTAATGGCAATG
Organism: Finegoldia sp. BIOML-A4; assembly: GCF_009679635.1. Taxonomy (NCBI): domain Bacteria; kingdom Bacillati; phylum Bacillota; class Tissierellia; order Tissierellales; family Peptoniphilaceae; genus Finegoldia; species Finegoldia sp. BIOML-A4. The sequence goes on from NZ_WKZC01000016.1 coordinate 19,797, forward strand.
TTGTTTTTTCATCACCTGTTGAAACTCCATCTGTTACAGTCCACTTAGCAGAGTTTTCTGAAGTAAATTCACCAAAAACTGTAGTTCTGTTGTTCATTCCTACACGGCTTGGTGTTGCATCTTGAACCTTTTCTATTGGCCAGCCTTCATCTATTACAATTCTCTTGGCACCAATTTTGTTATTCTTCTTAGTAAGCACGATAGAAATATCCATCATATACTTTTCTTGCTTGTTAGTTGTTGGTGTGTATAGGTTGTAAGTTACTTCTCTAACGCCAGTGCCTGGGCTGTGGTGTTTGGAATCATTAATTCCGAAAAGACTCTTCGCTTTAGGCTGTTCAGATTCTTTTAATTGAGGTACCAATGTTACTTTGGAATCTCTGCTTGTGATTTCTCCTAGACCTGATCCCTTTACTGTTGTAAAGTTTGCCTTGTAGCCTAAAGTTTCTAGGTCAGTATCTGATGTTACTTTAATTGTCCAGTTGTATCCAACTAGTTTCCCGTCTTTGACGACTGGGTTTGCTACAGCATCTGTAGAGATCTTGTAGTTAGAGTCATCTGGTGTAATAATCTCTGTAACATCTTTTCTATCCGGTTCTATTATAGTTCCAGCTTGCGTACCATATCTATCCACTCTTTGTGGAAGTAGGTCTTTAGGATTTGTAACTCCAAGTCCTGATACCTTATTTACTACTACAAATTCTCCGTTGTCATCTAGTTTGATCTTGTCTGTATTGTAGTCAACTGGAATGTTTAGTCGTATTTGTAAGTTTTCATTAATTTCATTTAAGATTTTATATTTAATTGTATTTGTGGTTTTATCATAAGTTGGTCTAGCTATTTCGATATTGCCATTGTAAATTGACTTTAATTCACTAGGGTTATTAACAGTTAGTTTGTCATCTAGGTGAATATTAAAGTATTGTCCAGCCTTAATCGGACCATTTCTTGTCGATGTATCAAAGCGAGTTATGATGTTGAACTTTTTGTCTTTTAAAGTATCTTCGACTGAACTCATCAAAGCCATTAGTATCTTAGGATCGAAGTTCTTATCCGCATCTTTTTCGATAAGTGCTTTGATTGCATCTGCGTTATCGTCCATTAGTTTTGCTTGTTCTTCTCTTGTAAGGTTGTATTTTGTTTCAAAGCTTGATAATAATGCTTGAACTTCTTTTAATCCGTTTGCTTTTACTGATAGGATTGCTTTTAGTTCACGATCTGCTTTTTGAAGATTTGTTAATCCGAAGAATTCTTTGATGCCTTCTAATAATCCTTTTGTTTCTTTGCTGACTTCTTTGTTGTCAGTTGTCTTTTTATTGTCTTCTTTATTATTAGCATCTTTTTTGTCTTCTGATTTTTTGATGTCTTCTTTTTTGTCTTGTAATGCTTTGTCAAATTCTTCTGCTTTTTGTTTTCTTTCTTCTGGTGTTGCAGGTTCTGATTTGACTTCTTCACTTGTTTCCTTCTTCTTTATAATAGGTTCTTCTTCTTGGTTTTCTTCTGTGTCTTTTTCAAGTCCAAGAAGTTTTTTGTTTTCAAGGTCTTTTTTCGCTTTTTCTTCAGCGGCTTTTTTAGCTTCTGCTTCAGCTTGTTTTTTGGCAAGTTCTTCTTGTTTTGCTTTTGCTTCGGCTTCTGCTTTTTGTTTTGCTTCAGCTTCTGCTTTAGCTTTGGCATCTGCTTCTGCTTTTGCCTTGGCTTCTTTTTCTGCTTTGGCTTTTTCTTCAGCAGCTTTTTGTTCTTCTGTTTTCTTAGCTTCTTCTGCTTTTAGTTTTTCAGATTCTTGTTTTGCTTTTGCATCTGCCTCTTGTTTCGCTTTAGCATCCGCTTCTTGTTTTGCTTTTGCTTCTGATTTTGCTTTTTCTTCGGCTTCTTTCTTTGCCTTTTCTTCAGCTTCGGCTTTTGCCTTGGCATCGGCTTCTGCTTTGGCTTTGGCGTCTGCTTCTGCCTTCGCTTTGGCAACTTCTTTTTTGTGTTCTATTGATGATGTAACTTCAGCTGGTAATTGTTCTGTTTGATATGTGCTGTAAGTTTTATCATCTAATATAGCTGCAAATAAGTCTGCATTTTGTTTTACTTCAAGTGGATTATTGTCATCCTTATTAAGAGCTATTGTTGTAAGTTTGCTGTCAACTGCTTTGTCAACTTTGAAGTCGAAGATGTAAGTACGGTTGTGTTTGTCACCTTCTGGCACTTCGCCATCTTGTTGAAGTCTACGTTCTTCTGCAAGTTGAAGTCTGTGTTGTTCTGTTGATTTAAGATCTTCTGGAAGTTTGTTGAACAATCCTTCTTTATCAAAATCAAATTCTGGAACAACTTTTAGGCTATATACTTTGTAGTCGTCTCCAAAGTTTTCTTTATCAGCTTGAGGCACGTAGTTGTTATGGATTCTGTATTTTCCATCTTCTTGTACTACGGATACATCTAAGCTCAATCCTTGATCTTTGAGTGATTTGTCCACTCTGTCGAATTCTTTATGAGCCTCTTCTATCTTTTCAAATGTCCTCTCGTCATAAAGACTAAAATCCTTTCTAACTAATAGTTTGATGTTAGAATTGACGTTCGTAGTGTTCAATACAAACTTGACGTTGGTATCTGTGTCTAGATTCTTGTCATCAATTACTGTAGCGAGGTTCAATGAAAAGTTGGCATAGGTATCCTGTTTCAAGGTCTCGAGCTTTTGTATTACATATCTCTTGTCGAGCTCTTCCTCCTTAGCAAATGATGTTATGGCTGGAACGCATGATTGTATGAACATCAGCATTACCATGACTAACGCCGTTAGTCTATCAAATATTTTCTTCATTTTAACCTCCTGAATTACTTGATTTTTATTTCAAATGTTAGTTTTTTGATATTTATTATACTAATTTTATTCTCTACTGCTTTACATGCATTTAGAATAAAATACTACAAACTTTCAGCTAGTTAATGCATATCGTTTGCATTTATTCTCTTAACATAAAGAAAGAATCAGCCCAACATATTTTATGAATAATGTTGCCTGACTCAGTTAGTTCTAAATAAAATGCATTGCTTTTTATATCCATTATAATTACGTTTGCTTCTGTTTTTATGTAATATATATTTGAATGTACTATTTATGTGTAAATATTACCATACTATATAAGAAATGTCAATTTACAAGTTTTGTTCATATTTTTTTAATGACTTTTTGATGTTTTGTAAATAAAATTTTATTAAATATTTACAAATTACTTTTTAAATAGATTTTATTTGTTTTGTTTTTATCTTATTACTGACTAATTTGTTGTATTTTACTTTATATTATGAAATTAATTGCTAATTTGATATTTATTTTAATTTTTTCGTTCAAATATTGCCTTGTATATTTAGCAAGCTATAACATAAAAATTTAAGAATATTTTTATAAATTTACGGATTATTTTAAGGAAACGTTATAATTAAAAGATTGTAAATAGTAATTTTTTGATATAATTTGTTACTAAGAGCGAAAAATATCGTATCGTTTGCAAATTTTTTTAAAATTTGTTTAAATTTATTAAATATTTGTGATTATTTTGAAAATAATTGGGTATATGGTTGACTTATTATTGGTCAAAATAAAAAAAAGACTATAGGTTTAGTAAAAGAGTCTTTGAAAGTACGTCTACGTGCATTTTTTGTTTCATTTGTAAGCTATATTAACATTATCTCTTACTGAGAACTTTTTTGATTTTCTTGCGTTCTTTTCTTTCTTCTTCAGCCTTTTCTTTAGCTTTCATCTTTGCTCTTGTTTCTTTTTTAGCTTTTTTTCAATTTTAAAATCTAATTGATCTTGTCTTTTGTAAGCATTCCTTTTGTCGCTTCTTCTACAGCCTTGTCAATTGCATATTGTAACTATTTTTCACTGTAAGAAACTATTGATTTATTGTATTTTTTAGCTATTTCGGTGTTTGATTCAATTGAAACATTGTTTTCTTTAGTGTTTTTCTTTTGATTGTTTGTTTAATCTGTCACTCTTTTTTCCATTGAAACAGCGTTTTTCAATATATTTGCCCCATGATTTTTATGTCCATCACGTAAAAGACAGCTTACAAATCATGTAGGAATCGAATCTACGCAGCAGTAATGCCCTAGTTGTTTAGCAAACAATCTATTCATTTTTTCTTTTATTACTTTTGGGTATAAAAAAAGCAGTGCTAGCTAGTTACAGCTGTAACTGTAACTAGCTAGTGTGCCTATTTATTAAGTTTATTTTTTAATTTGTAATCTATTATAAAATTCACCTCTTCATCTGTTAACACATCAAATATAATTTCTGTATCTGTATCATCTTCATAATCTGATACCTTTGGGTCATAATCAAAAATATTAAATCCCAATTTTTTATTAATTTCCTCTAATGTTACCATCATAATACCTCTATTAATATTCCGTTTATTTTACACTCATCAAACATAATTTGACTAGTCGTGCTTAATTTAAAATATAATTTTCTTCCAATCTTTTTCTTCTATCTGCTCTAATTGTACACCTGATGCTACAGAATTTTTAAGCTTATTCAAATCTTCAAAAAATTCTTTCTCATTAACTCCAGGTTCATAAATAACTCGTACAACTCTATCCAGTGAATTATCTCCAAACTTTTTGAGATATTCTTTTTCTATTTTGTTCGATAAATTTACAATATTTTTAGCCGAAATGTTCATATTCTACCTCACTAAAAAACACCTAAAATCTATTTTTAATACTTTATGTTGGCATCGAGTTTAAAATAGCCTAATTCGTAAGCGTCTTTTCCTTCTTTCAAGCATTTTTCAATAATTTCTACCTCTTTATCTTCACTTAATCCCATATTAGGAAAATAATCATCAAATTTTTCTATATATTCATTTCTTAAGTCTTCAATTTTTTTCATTTTGCTTCCTCTTTTGTACTAAAAAGCACCTCTAACATTATGTTATCACTGCTTATCTTTATTTTTTCTTTTTCTTTCGTCTATTTTTTCCCAAAATTCTTCGGCTTCTCTTTTCTCTTCATCCGTTAATTCTCTATGTCCTGTAACTTCAGCTTTGAAAGGAGCTGTAAACCTATTCGTCAATAATTCACGTTTTTCTTCTTCAGTTGGTTCTCTTTTAGCCATGTCACACCTCTTTCAATCAATAAATATTAACAACTAATTGTTTCTTCTTTTCTTGTGTTTAAAAGCAATTCTAACATTTTACACATGCGACCTGTCAACTCGCTAATCCTTATATTTTGTTGTTCCATATCGTCTTTCAAGCTCTTTTTCCCATTTCTCATTTTCTTTCTTTTGCTTTTCGGTTAACTCAAAATGGCCAGTCACCACAGCTTTGAATGGGGCAGTAAACCTACTTGTCAGTAGTTCATGTTTTTCTTCTTCAGTTGGTTCTCTTTTAGCCATCTTACACCTCTTTCAATCAATAAATATTAACAACTAATTGTTTCTTCTTTTCTTGTGTTTAAAAGCACTTCTAACATTATCTAGCTAGTTGTACTTAATCTAGTATTTCTATATTATTTATTTCGTTATCACTAAAGAAAATTAAATTTTTACCGTCATTAATAGTTAAATAGTCTCTACCCGGCTTAAATGGTCAGTATGGATAAAACTTCGTATTCTGCAAAAGTCTCGTATGTTGGAATATATCAATAAAGAATAAGTTAACTTATTCTTTAAAAGTCTAAACTTTCCTTGTTTAACAAAAAGTCAAATAAATTAATAGTGAGTATTCCATTTTCATCTAAAAACGGCTTTATTCGATCTTTCACTATAATAATTTTTTTAAATGAGTCATCAATATTTAACAAGGACGCTTTTTCTTGATTTATTTTTTCTATGGATGGGAGGCTGTACGCAGATTGAATATAATATCTTTTACTTCCAAGGTTAGCTATGAAGTCAACTTCCAGCTGTTTTTTTATATCTTTATTATTAACATTTTCCCTTTTTATGACCATTCCTACATCGACCATATAGCCACGATATCTTAATTCGTTATAAATGATATTTTCCATTAGGTGGGTTGGTTCTATCTGCCTAAAATTTAATCTTGCATTTCTGAGCCCCAAATCTTCAAAGTATATTTTATAAGGTGTACCTATATATTTTCTCCCTTTAACATCATATCTATAGACTCTTTTTAGGATAAAAGAATCTTCAAAGTAGCCTATAAACTTATCAATTGTATTTGCAGAAATTTTAGATTTTTTTATGGACTTAAAAGTTGAGGCTAGTTTACTTGGATTCGTAAGACTTGAAATACCTGATGCTAAAATATTAAGTAAGTCTTCTAGTTCAGAAGTTAGGCGTATGTCATACCTATGAACAATATCTCGCAAATATACATTTTCGAGTTGCCTCTTTAGATAATTCATCTTATCTTCATCCGTTTTCATTAAAGCTGCTGCTGGTAAACCGCCGTAAACTTGATATTCAGCAAAAGCATCTTCTTTGTCGCCATCAAAAGTTTGAAGAAATTCAGAAAATACAAGCGGCATAATATGAATCTCATCACCCCTACCTGCAAATTCAGTAATGACATCTTTCGATAAGAATTTGGAGTTACTCCCAGTAACATAAATATCAAAATTATCTTGACGCAAAAATCCATTTAAGACTTGCTCAAACGAATTAAGCAATTGAACTTCATCTAAGAGGATATAAAATTTTTCTTTATCATTCGTTTTGTTCATGATATAGTCTAAAAACTTTTTAGGATCTACTAATCTTTCACCGCTTAATACATCTAAATCCATTAAATCTTCGCCGATTTTTAATAAATCCCTAGCTGAATCAAAAGCAAATTTTATAATATGGTTTTCATCAACACCACTTTGGGTCAAATGATTATAAAATAGATTATTAAGTAAATAAGATTTACCACTTCTTCTTATTCCTGTAATAATCTTAATGAACCCATTGTCTTTTTTTCGTATTAATTTATCTAAATAATAATCACGCTTTATTTCCATACGTCTACACCTCTATCTATTTAGAATTTTTTCCATTTTGGAACTTAATCTAAGTATATTATAAAGTGTAAAATTATATAATTCAAACCTATTTAGAAATAATTCCATATCGGACATATTTTTTAATTAGGTTCTTTACTTTTTGAACACCAATTCTTAAAAACATATAATTATCTAGTTTAAAATTCACAAACCTATTGATTTTAATCCTTTTAAAGCCCCTTTATTCAATGTTTTTTGACAACAACGCAACTGCCTCGATGTAATTTACATACTTTTGTTCTCAACCCATCAGAACCTTTAATACCTATAAATATATTAGCTTTGCGATTTCTTTATTCATCTTGTTGCCTTTTCTATGTAATTTTATTATACCATTACAGGCATATTTATTTAATAATTCTTAAGGATTTGCATTATCGAATAGATAACTTTTACCATTTGGGCTAAAGCTCAATATGCGGTTCTTAATCGGATGATATAAAATAGGAAATATTAGTACAAAAAAATGGATTACAGCCCTCATCAATTGAAGACTATAATCCATTCATTATTTGAGCGTATCGAATATCGTGACGATCACGAAGTATATGTTGAACTTCGAGATGTAGACGAGAGTTCGTATAACGCTGTATTTGGCGAACGATAGAGGATTCGAACCCCCGACCTTCTGGTCCGTAGCCAGACGCTCTATCCAGCTGAGCTAATCGTTCATATACAACAAAACAGATGTATGCACATCTGTTGTTGTCTGGAGCGGAAGACGAGACTCGAACTCGCGACCCTCGCCTTGGCAAGGCGATGCTCTACCACTGAGCCACTTCCGCATGAATTCTTTTGGTGGAGGAGGGTGGATTTGAACCACCGAAACATAAAGTAACGGATTTACAGTCCGTCCCCTTTGGCCACTCGGG
>NZ_WKZC01000017.1:0-25708 GCF_009679635.1 Finegoldia sp. BIOML-A4
TTCTTTTTTAAATTCATAACTATATTTCATAAAAATACCCTCCTTACTGGTTTGTCCAGTAAAGAGGGTACATATCAGAGTAATCTGACGCATTTTTTAATCCAATAAATGTGAGCGTTTCAACACTGGACGAACTGCCATGTACAAAATATTTGCAACGATAACAGTCACAACAGCATTGAAAAAAGTTACACCGGCGCTGATTTTCGCCAACGCAGATGCTATTTGTTGTGGTTGACCCAAGACATATAATTTATAAAAATAACCTACAAATGGATCAGCAAACACGTTGAACAACATTCCCACACATGAAGCGATAACAGCCCACTTCAAAATGTATTTGTTGTCGTTAGATTCATTGATTTTCTTGGATTTGTGAGCGATTGCTCCTACAATCAAACCAATACACAACTTCAACACGAAAGTCTTCGGAGCAACCATTATATACACAGGATCCATAATGTCTGCGATAGTCATTCCGATAGCACCAGCAAGTCCACCGTAAAGTCCGCCGAGTAAAAGCGCAGCCAAAACCAAGAACACATTACCAAAATGGATTGATGTGAAATCTCCACCCGGAACTGGCACCTTGATTTGTAAATAAGTGAACGTTATAAAACACAATGCAGCAAGCACTGCACATTGAACGAGCTTGTGAGTTTTTCTGTCCAAATAAAACCCCTCCTCAAAATAATTATAATTAAAGTGTATGGTTAATGTAATAGATTGTCAATTGTTTTTTGATATTAATCGATAAACAAATCCGAAGATTTTTATAGTCCACAAATGTCAATTTAAGATTGAACTATTTATGATATAATTATAGCGATTAAGAGGTCAAAGAGGTGCTTTGTATGAATAACGAAAACAACATAGATAGAGTTCATGATGATGTTTTTAATAGTATAAAAATATTGATGGAGAAGGCAAGAAATGAAATTGCAAGAGAGGTCAATAATATTTTGGTGCAAACTTATTGGGAGATTGGACGCATTATCGTAGAAGATGAGCAAGGTCATTCAGAAAGAGCCGAGTATGGTAAAGAGCTTATAAATGACTTATCTAGACAACTTACAAAGGAGTATGGTAAAGGATTTTCTAAGTCTAATTTATTTAATATGAGAAACCTATATTTATCATATCCAATATTCCAGACACTGTCTGGAAAATTGACATGGTCCCATTATTGTGAGCTTTTATCCATTAGCGATGAGAAAAAAAGAAGTTTTTATGAAAAAGAAAGTATCAACGCAAATTGGTCGGTAAGAGAACTTAAAAGACAAATTAAAACATCGCTTTTTGAAAGATTGCTCTTATCATCAGGAGAAGAGAACAAAGAAAAAGTCCTAGACCTAGCTTTAAAGGGCAATGAAATAAATAAGGCATCTGACCTCGTAAAAGACCCTTATGTTTTTGAATTTTTAGGATTGCCTGAAGAAAAACCAATGATGGAAAGTGATTTAGAAGAAGCGCTTATTGATCATATTGAAAAGTTTTTGCTAGAACTTGGCAAGGGTTTTATGTATGTAGGCAGCCAACAAAGAGTAACCCTAGGAAACACCCATTATTATGTGGACATGGTATTTTACAATAAGATTTTAAGGTCATATGTCTTAATCGAACTAAAAACAAGCAAGCTAATGCCAGAAGCAGTGGGTCAAATCAATATGTATCTCAATTATTATAAATCAGAAGTTAATGATGAGATGGACAATGAGCCGATAGGAATAATATTGTGTACAGATAAGGACGGGGTACAAGCAGAATACGCATTAGGAAACTTATCAAATAAAATATTCGCATCAAAATACACCCTATATATACCAGACAGAGAAGAGCTTGAAGAACAAGTTGAAAAAGTAATAGAAAAGTACAAGGAAAAATAGAATATAAATTGGAGAAGTAGAGAAAAATCTACTTCTTTTTTATCTTTGTTCGCTTTGTCCCATTTGGCGTTTGCTCTTCGTCTCGCTTCTGATGTCATATACTTTTTTTATCCGAATTTTTACCACTTGACATTTAACCTTTTATGATGTAATATATAGTTATTATATTTTATAAATAGAGAGCAGGAGCAAGGTTTTAACCTGCTTGTCTATCTACTGCCCACGTTTGTGGGCGTTTTCTTTTTAGTATTATTTGAGTTTTTTCTTTAACTTATCCTTATAAGTTTGAGAATGATGTAATTTCATATAGGTATAAAAAAAGCCCACCAATGTGGGCTTATGATAAGATATAAAATTCTACACATCAATGTAGTCGCTATACACAGGATACAAGTTGTACTTCGCCAAGTCGCGTTCTACTTGGTCGACTGTTCTTGTGTCGTTGATCAAGAATTGTTCGTCGCCTTTATCTTTTTCATCATTGCGTCTTCCGATTCCTGTGTCGACGCTTGCGGAGATTTTGGTAGCTCCCATTAATAGTGACAAGTTACGGAACTCGTTGGATTCTCGAGTTGAGATTGTGATTTGCGCGAATGGCAAGAAGATTCTGGTTGCGATTATAAATTGCATCAATTTTGTTTCAGGAACTTCTTTTATGTTCAAATCTTCTTCGTTTTTCGTTGGCCTGATTCGAGGAAATGATATGCTGATTTCTGCGTGTGGGTATTTTTTTTGCAATAAATTTGCGTGCATTCCCAAACAAAAACAGTCATCAATTCCATCGGAAAGTCCGAACAACGCCCCAAACCCTACGCCACGAATTCCTCCCATGATTGCACGTTCTTGCGTGTCCAATCGATAAGGAAAGCAAGATTTATGTCCTGTTGGGTGGTAGAATTTGTAATTTGTAGGGTTGTATGTTTCTTGGAAAGCTGTGACGAAATCACAACCTGCTTCGTGAAGTTTCTTGTAATCTTCAACATTTGTAGGGTACACTTCAACGCCAACTACACGGAAATATTTCTTCGCCAATTTTACGGCATCACATATATAATCCACCGAGGAGTATTTTTGCGATTCACCTGTTAGAATCAAAACGTCTTCGATTTTTTCGCGTCTCATTTGTTTCATTTCAGATTCTATTTCATCCATGGTAAGTTTCGCACGGACGATATCTGATTTCGCTCTAAATCCGCAGTATTTGCAGCTGTTTTCGCAATAATTTGCGATGTAAAGTGGGCTGAACAAGTACACGTTGTTTCCGAAATATTGTAGTCTTAGTTTTTGTGAGATTTCTCCCAATTCTTCTATAAAATCAATGGCACAATCGCTTAGCATGTTGTAATAATCGAAATAATCCAAGGCTTCGTTGTTTTTGATTTTTCCCAAAGTTCTTCTAACATCATCAGCCGTTACATTTACAGATTTTACCTCAGATAATTTTTCGGATAATTTATCGTAAATGTCCGAATGAATGTCTTGCATATTATTAAAATATTTGAATTCTTCCATTTGTCGCCTACTTAAAGAAATCTCTGAGTGGAGATGAAGGGTCAGCGCCCGTTTCCAAAACTCTGCCCGGTTTTGCGATGTGAGCTAGTCTTCCCGCTTTGATTGCTAGTGCGAAAGCTTCAGCCATTTTGTTGATGTCGCCGCTTGTAGCGATGGCAGTGTTCGCCATGATTGCACTTGCGCCCATTTCCATAGCTTCACACGCTTGTGATGGTTTGCCGATTCCTGCATCCACAATCACTGGCAAATCAATTTCGTTGATGATGATTTGGATGAAATCTTTGGTTGCAAGTCCCTTGTTGGATCCAATCGGAGAGCCCAATGGCATGATGCAACTTGCACCAGCGTCCTTTAAATCTCTCGCGAAATTCAAATCTGGATACATATAAGGCATAACGACGAATCCTTCGTCCGCCAAAACTTTCGTAGCTTTTAACGTTTCAACGTTGTCTGGAAGTAAGTACTTGCTGTCACTCATGATTTCTATTTTCACGAAATTGCCGCAGCCCATTTCACGCGCAAGTCTTGCAATTCTAATAGCTTCGTCTGCATTTCTCGCTCCTGAAGTGTTCGGAATTATCGTCACATTTTCTGGAATAAAGTTCAAAATATTTTTCGTATCGTCTGTATTTGCACGTCTAAGTGCCACAGTAATCATCTCGCAGCCTGCAGATTCCACGCAAGCTTTGATAAGGTTGGGATCGTATTTTCCAGATCCAAGTATAAATCTTGAGTCAAAAGATTTGCCACCCAAAATCAATTTATCTTCCATTATTTTCCTCCAATAACCAATTAAGTGCGATTATAGCTTGTGTGCTTGCCGCCATCATCACGTTTGGATAGTACAAACCGATGTCGGTCTTCGTTTCAAAATCGCCACAAACTACAATGTTGTTCATTTTTTTAAATTTCATATCTAATTTTTTCACGCCGCCAATTCCAGACACCGATATTAGCTTTTTGTCAGTGCCGATAAAATGCTCCAACACCAATGACTTTGCGTATTCGTCATCGAACGCCTCGATTACGATATCGTAGCCGTTGGTCAATTCGTCGATGTTACTTTCAGTAACTTTGATGTTTTCAACAGAAATATTTGCAAATGGCAAAAACTCACCGCAAATTTCTTTGAACGCGTCGACCTTGTACTTGCCGACATCAGTTGGTCTGTAGATTTGTCTGTTCAAATTGGAATATTCAACTGTGTCGTAGTCCACGATTTTGATGGTGCCAATGCCTGATTTTGCAAGTAAAAAGCATGAATTGGTACCCAAACCACCACAGCCAAGGATTAGAATTTTGGATTTTATGAAAATGTCTGTGTGTTCGGGGATTTGTCTTTTAAAAATATCCTGCATTTTAACCTCCTCCAACAAATGAAAACACCTCTATTTCGTCGTTATCAGTGACGATAAAATTATCGTAGTCGATTTTTTTGACGAGGTTTTTGTTCACTTCGCAAACCGTTAACTCCACATTAAAGTTCAAATCTTCAAGAACTTTTCTCAAAGAAGAATTTTCTTCGAATGGATATTTGACAGAATTTACAGTAATCATATTTCACCCCCTAAAAAAAATAACACGAAGGAAACCTACACCCGCGGTGGTGTACCCCTTCGTGTTAAACACTCTGTGATTATTATAGCACATTAATTTGAATTTTCAAAAATTTATCCGAGTAATTTGTCACATAAATTTTCAAATTTGCCATATCAATTTGATTATTAAAAAAGAATAAAGGGTATACAATTTACAGCGAAACAAAAGGAGGAGTGTTATGAAATTATATTACGCACCAGGCACATGCGCTGTTGCTTGTTGGATTGCGTTGGAATGGGCAGGCGCAGATTATGAAGTAGAAAAGGTACAACTTGGAACAGATGAATACAGAAAAATCAATCCGTTGGGAGCAGTTCCAGCATTGGATATTGGAGAAGGAAGGGCGAGAAGCGAATTGGCAGCAATTCTTCGCTACATTTTGAACAAATACCCTGAAAAAGATTTGGGAGCAGATGAATCTCCTGAAGATAAGTTCCAATTCGATGAAATCATGGCTTTTATGACTGGAGATTTTCATCCAGCATTTGAAGCGTTGTTCGTACCAGCTGGCTTGACAACATCAACTGACGAAGCAGAGATTGATAAAATCAAACAAAAATCATTTGAAACTATCGACAAAATGATGACTCATTTGGACCGTTTGATTGGTGATGGCGATCACGTTTACAAAAATAAGAAAACAGTATTAGATCCTTACGTTTATATTCTTACTCGTTGGAGTGAAATGACTCCAAAATCTTGGAAAGAATATCCAAATATCAAGAGAGTTTCAGAGGTAATTGAAAAGGACGAAGTTGTACAAGAAATCGTGAAAAAATCTCAAGAATAAAAATATTGTATCGGTGTAGATTTGTCTGCACCGTTTTTTTTATTTGTCCAAATACAGTGATATAATATATATAATAAGTTTGTATAAAATTGTTTGATGATTAATGTCTGTTGCAATATCAAATCAATAGACTTAATTGTCCATTTTTCGATAGAAATCACATTAATAATTAGGTAACAAGGAGAAATTATGTATTCGAAAGTAAACACGTGTTGTTTGGAAGGGTTGAACGGGTATGTCGTGGAATGCGAGTGCGACCTTGCGAATGGTCTGCGTTCGTTTAACATTGTTGGTCTTCCCGACACTTCTATAAAAGAATCTAAGGAAAGAGTGCGCTCTGCGATTGAAAACACTGGAATCAGATTTCCAGTGAAACGTATCACGATTAATTTGGCACCTGCAAATTTGAGAAAAGAAGGTTCCCAGCTAGACCTTGCGATTGCGATGGCTATTTTGCAATCAATGGGAGTTGTGGAAGATTTTTCAGAAAAATGGGCGTTTATCGGAGAACTATCATTGGACGGAAGATTGAATCCGGTGAATGGGTCGTTGTGCATGGTGTTGTCACTGAAAGATTTGGGATACGAAAGAGTTTACATACCAAAACAAAATGCACAAGAATGCAGCATGGTCAAAGGAATTGAGAAGGTTTGTGTAGAAAGCTTGGATGAAATCATCAGGATTTTGAATGGCGAACAAGAAACTAAAATTCTGGATGATATTGACATCATGCAGCAAGAAATACAATACGATGTTGATTTTTCGGATATAAAAGGTCAGAAATTTCTCAAAAGAGCGATGGAAATATCTGCTGCAGGATTTCACAATTTGTTGATGATTGGGCCACCAGGAAGCGGAAAAACAATGTCAGCAATGAGACTCAGCACGATTTTGCCCGACATGAGCTTCGATGAAATAATGGAAACCACGAAAATTTACTCCGTAGCAGGATTACTCGGAGAAAAAAACATCGTAACCACAAGACCATTTCGCTCGCCTCATCACACCGCAAGTCAAGTCAGCCTTATAGGTGGGGGCAGAGTTCCAAAACCAGGTGAAATCAGCCTCGCACACAATGGAGCATTGTTCTTGGACGAACTTCCAGAATTTTCCAAATCGACAATAGAAGTGTTGCGCCAACCACTTGAAACGAAAAACATAACCATAACAAGAGTCAACGCGTCCTTGTCATATCCTGCAAATTTCCTATTTGTCGCAGGAATGAATCCGTGTCCGTGTGGATACTTTGGCGATCCTAACCACGAATGCACTTGTTCACAAAATCAAATCGCAAACTATCTGAACAAAGTCAGCCGACCTATACTCGATCGAATCGACATTCACGTCGAAGTTTCACCAGTAAAATTAGACGAACTCACAACAGATGAAAAGTGCGACACATCAGAACAAATCAAAAAACGAGTCGAAGCTGCACGAGAAATCCAAAAACAACGCTTCGAAAAAGAAAACATCACAACCAACGCACAAATGAATACCCGACAAATTAGAAAATATTGCAAATTAAACGATGAGCTAAACTCCATCATACAGTTGGCATTTGACAAATACAAATTCTCCGCCCGATCATTTGACAAAATCCTCAAAATATCACGCACAATCGCAGACCTAGACGGAAAAGAAAACATCGAAGCAAAACATCTAATGGAAGCCATCAGATATAGGACAGTGGATCAGAAATACTGGGGGTAGATTATGAATGACAAGCTAAAATTAGAATCTTTCCTTGGAGAAACAAATCTGTACGATAAAAAAGAAAAGTTAGAAAAAAATAAACCGAAATCATGGTTAAAATCTGTATCTGCATTTGCAAATTCAAAAGGTGGCAAACTATTATTTGGTGTCAAGGAAGACAACACAATTGTTGGACTGGAAGAATTCCAAAAAGATTCAGAGTATATAAGTGAAGCTATTAAAACAAAAGTAGATCCTATCCCCGAGTTTGACATGGAATTCAAGCAAATTAATAATAAAATTATCTTGATTTTAGATATCTACCAAGGAAAAAATACTCCATATTTTGTAATTGATAGTGGTTCTAGGACAGCATTTAAAAGGGTAGGGAATCAAAGTGTAGTTGCTACAAGAATAGATTTATTGAATTTATCATTAAAAGCGGAGCATGTAAGTTTTGATTCGTTGGAATTTAATAAAACCATAGATGATGTAACTTTTAAAGAATTGGAAATAGAATACAAGAATAGGACATCCAAAACTTTTGAGACTAAAGATTTAAAATCATTTGGACTTATTAATGAAAATGGACATCTCACAATTGCAGGTGCACTTTTTGCAGATGGATATCAAATATATCAATCCAGAGTTTTCTGCACAAGATGGAATGGACTAACAAAAGCAAACGGCAGAATTGATGCATTAGACGATCAAGAATTCGAAGGCAATATTATATATCTATTAAAAGCGTCTTTAGATTTTGTCAAAAGAAACTCGAAGAAAATGTGGGGAAAAGGTCCAATATATAGAATAGAATATCCTGAATATCCGGAAAGAGCTGTCCAAGAAGCAATTGTTAATGCGCTAATTCACAGGGATTATTCAGTCGTTGGAAGTGAAGTTCACATTGATATATACGATGATAGGTTAGAAATATTTTCGCCAGGAGGAATGGCTGATTTAACATTTATTCAGGATTTAAATCCTTTAAATGTTTCGTCTGTCAGAAGGAATCCTATATTAGCTGACTTATTTGCAAGAATGGATCTTATGGAAAGACGTGGTTCGGGTCTTAGAAAAATAATTGAAGCGTATGAAGCAGAAGAAAACTTCACTAATAAGATGATGCCTGAGTTTGTATCTACAGAAACTAAATTTATTATAATATTGAAAAATTTAAATTATTCTGTGCAAAAAGATGCACAAGTTGATACAAATTCACAAGGCGATACCCAAAAAGGCAAAAATGATACCCAAAATGATACCCAAAAAGGCAAAAATGATACCCAAAATGATACCCAAAAAAGCAAAAATGATACCCAAAATAAATCAAGTAAATTAAGTCCTCGCAATAGGAGGATGAAAATATTGGATATATTGGAAAATAATCCTAAAATTACAGCACAAGAATTGGCAGAAATGTTCTTAGTTTCCAAGATTACAATTAGACGAGATATGAAAATTTTAGTAGATGAAGGTAAACTAGAATATGTAGGAAGTTCAAGATCTGGATTTTGGAAAATTAAATGATATTAATAAGCCTTACCAAATGTTGCACGTGCACATGCACAAGATAATGCACAAAAAGATGCACATGCACAAGGAGATGTACAGAAAAACACACCAGAAAAAAGACGTCAATAAATAATAAAAATACTCGAAGAAAACCCAGAGATGTCAACATTAGAACTATCAAAAATATTCTCGGTTTCAAGAAGTACAATAAGCAGAGACTTGAGAAAGTTGCAACGTGTTGCACATGTGCATGCACAAGATGATGCACAAAAATGATACCCAAACACGACTTATTAACAATGTATCAAAAGTATTTTGTAACATTACGACATTTTAGCAACAATTAATTTAGCATACGTGGAGAAAAATATGGCTGATTTGACAAAAAAAGATGATGAATCTCTTAAAAACATATTAATTCGAAACAACAGAATAGAAAATATCCCAAAATCTCAAGGTGATATCTACTTATGTGAATGTACTTTGGCACATACAACAAAAATAGAAAAAGTTGAGGAGGTAGAAGCTTCCTTGAAAATGGGAGACAAAATGATTTTTTATCGTGAATTGGAAGATTCATCAGACCATTTTGCAATTCGAGTCGAAACAGTTAATAAAATAAAGCTTGGATATATTCCGCGACAAAACAATATTGTTATTGCGAGACTCATGGATGCGGGCAAAATGATTTATGGAGAATTATCTGCCAAAAAATTAAGGGGAAGATGGATGAGGATGAATGTTAAAATATTTCTTCACGAAGTTTAGGAGTAAATTATGTACTATAATAACGAAATAATTCAAGGAAATATTCACGTTTTTGACAGTTATGATATGGATATTTCACCGACAAAAGGAGACAATTGCTTTTTAATAGTTCATCATTTTACAGACAAATCAATAATCGACAAATTAGCAAAAAACTTATTACAAAATGGATATAAATATTTCAATATTTTTGGAGAACAGGCTATTGTTTGGGAAAATGCCATAAACAGTCAATTCCACGATGATTCAATTAGAATTGAATCTAGCAAAGTTGCAAGAATTGAAATGGCGTATAATCTTTGTATGATGTCAAAGCTGCATCCAAATCGCACCAATCTTATCATTTCTAATGACGAGTATTTTACAGAATATCTCGTAGAAGATGTGAATGATATATCAAGCGGCAACTCCCAATTTACAGTCGACGATTGGGCAAAATTCAGAGCGGGTTTTGAATTTATTTACAATGGAAAAGATGCCATCGTAAGTGTCCGTGAAGGAGTGATTCTGGGATACCTTGGAGAAGAAGTCGAATACGATACAATTATGGAAGCTTTTATGGATAAGATTTTCGATGGAAAAAGCTTCAATCAAATATACAAAATAGAAATTTAATAACCAACCAAAAAATCTTCCGAACTTTAATTGATTTTCCAAAAATAAGTACGGAAGATTTTTTTAACGAAAAAGTCTAAAAATGATTGATTAATATTAGAATATGGGTATAATTAGTCTAACAATAATTGTGGATTATTAGACTAATAAATTGGAGGTATTTATGAATCAATTAAACATATTTGATACTGGCACAAATATTGAAAAACTAAGAATTCTTGATGGAAATGGTAAAAAAGCTGAATCAGGTGCGAGGCACAAGATATATCATGTTGAGCTGAAAGACATTAGCTACCAAGATGTGGAGGAGCTGTTTTTCGGATTCAATGAAATCAGGGCTATTACTTTTTCTTATGACATCAAATTTGTAAATAAAATTATGAAGATGTTTGACTATGGAGAAATTATCCTTGGAGGAAGGTTTATGACTAGACGAGACAGCGAACTTCATGAGCTTACATCAGAAGCTTATTTACTTGCAGAAAACATGCGATTGTCAGAAATGGCAGCTGATGCTGTGAGATCAGAAAAAGATTTGGTACAAATGATGAAAGAAGGATATTTGTTAATAAAATCTCCCAAGTATGTTATAGATCACAGAAAAATCTATCTTCTTAAATCAGATGATGGACAAACAAGAGTAATCAAAGGCTCTGCTAATATGACAAGAAGAGCTTGGTCGGGCGATCAGCTGGAAATTTATGAGGTGGATGACACTTTTGAGGCATACGAAGCTTATGCACAAGATTTTGAAACAGCTTGGAAGCTATCAGATGATATACCAGAAGATGTAGTAGCATCGAAAAAGACCGATAATCCAGAAAAAGATATTCCTATAATCAAACAAGCACTGAAAACACAAAAAACCATCGTCTTAGAACAACCACAAAATAGCGGAGAAGTTTACGAAAAAATCAAATACACAATTGATGCAGACAAGATTATGGAGAAGAACAAAGAACTCGTACGAAATATAAATACCAACTCGAAAAATGGATACATTGAAATACTTCCGAATATTATCAATAAAATCAGCGTCAATGCAAAAAGACTAAAAAGAAAAAGGATAGATGTCAAAGAAATAGAAAAAGATTATCCGAAATTAACCTTCAACTTCGACACTAAAGAAGCTTTTTTGGATGAAGAATCATTAGACCTAAATCCCGAAAAAGAAGATGTAAAAAATGATATCGACTTATTATTTGAAGCTTTTGATAATTACAAGAAAGATTTCGTTGGAGATGTGGACAAAGTTAGAGATTCCCACTACAAGCTTTTAAATATTTTGTTTTCTTCTCCATTTCATGCAAGGTTAAGATGTGTGGCAGATATAAAGAATATCCCAACATCTAGTTTACCTCTGTACACATTATTGGCATCAAGGGGTTCTAATACAGGAAAAACATTTATGACTGAATTCATTTTAAAGCTAATGACCAATAAGGATCTAAGAGCTTTTTCTGTAAAAAATATTCCTACAGCAGACATAGATGCAATGCTTGGTCTTTATAAGGGAGTGCCTATATTTGTTGATGAAATAGATGGACAATATTATTCAAGGCTGAAGGAAAAGGTAAAAAATAGTCATCAATGCGAAATTAGTCAAAGGGAGGAACAGCCTTTATTTATCTTTGCAAGTAATGGTGTGAGTGATCCACAAGAACCAGAAAGAAAAAGAATGCCATTTTTGAGATATAATGCCGGACTTAGAACTGACATAGACCCACTATCCTACGATGGAATTAGCAAGAATATGAAAGTCAAAGCAACCAACTCCCTATACAGAGAATATCTTAGAAGGATGATTACAGAAGTGGATAAGCTTATCGACTACATGATTAAATCAAATGATATCGCTGATGATTACTATCCTGACATGATGCAAATCTCATCCAAAACTTTAGTAAATATATTCAAAGAATTTGGCTACGACCTTCCAGATTATGCAAGAGAACTCAATTGGAATGATGATTTTTCATATCATGCAAAATACATCTCCAAAGATGCCATAGAAGGAATTAGGAAACTATGGGAAAATGAACCCAAATGCTTTATAATTAAAACAAATGTTATAATGATAACATCAGGAACTGACAAAGGCTCTAGGAAAATACTCGAAAGCTGGGCAAATTCTCTTCCTGTTGAATTTGAAGCAAAATATTCAGATAAGAAGGATATGTCCCAAATTACAGTGAATAGATTGGAACTTGAACAAGCATTGGGTTTTAGATTCAATAAGTTGGTCAAGCTTTTTAGGAGGTAGTAGAGGTGATAATGTACATTTACACCAAAACAACAGAAGATATTTCTATTTTTGAAGACATCATGGAGATTATTCACAAAAAAGATTCAGACATATGTGTAAGTGTCGAACACATGAGAAGCTTTCAAGAATTAGAAAAGATAAAAAACGAGATGACCAATGATGATATTTTAATTATCGGAAGCTTAAAATCCCTCGGAATAAATGAAAAAGACATCGCCAATTCTTTGAAATATTTTATTGAAAACGGGAAATGTCTGGTTATTTCTAATATAGAATCCACCTATAAATACGGCGTATCTCAGCCGATGAATAAAGCTATTCTAAGCACAATATTAGACTCTGTTCTCTTAAACAACAAAAACATTATCGAGCTTCCTAGAAATAGGAAAAACAACTCAGGAAGAAATAAAATTGATTTTCCAAATAATTGGGAAGAATTGTATGAAAACTGGGAAAATAATAACATTTCTTCAAAGGAATTCTTGGATAAATCTGGATTAAAAAAAGCCACGTTTTATAATATGATTACTGAATACAAAGAAATCCTGAAAGCTAATGAAGCTTTTGTAAAAAAATATAGATTAGGATAGAATTTGACAATGGCACGATAATTGAGACGATAGTTAGGGAAAAACAATCAATAACCAAACCAAAAATCTCCCGAAATACTCGGGAGATTTCGCTTTTATATCATTAAATTTTAAAATCTTTGTGAAGTCGTAGTATTTCGACAAGCATTCCGTCACGATATTTTGCAAGAGTTTCGTGAGTGTTGCCTATGTTCGCTGGTCTATTTTTGATTGCTTCGTGAACTCCGTCTACTGTTTTCTTCTTGATTTCGTCTGTGAAATTCGTCCATGTAGCAGCATCTTCTAGCCAAGTTTCCATCGAAGGGCCGATATGGTCAAGTAAACCTTGAAGTCCGTGTTCACCGCCGCCAAGTTCAAATATTTGTCCAGGCCCCATGATTGCCCATCTAATTGCAGGGCCAAATGTCAACGCAGTTTCGCAATCTTCCATGCTAACGACACCTTTGTCCACCAAATCCATCATCTCACGCATAACCACAGCTTGAAGTCTGTTTGCGATAAAACCTGGAACTTCATTTCTGATGATGATAGGTTTCTTGCCCAATCTAACAAACAATTCACGAAGAGCGTTCGCAGTTTCTGGGTCTGATTTTTCTCCTTGTGAAATCTCAATCAGTGGAATTAAATGAGGTGGGTTGTAAGGGTGCGCTCCGAAAATTCTTTCGGGACGCTCAGCATCTTCTGCGATTTTAGTGACTAGTAGTCCAGATGTTGCTGAACATAAAACAGCGTCAGGCTTTGCATATTTTTCGAAAACCTTCACGAATTCCTTCTTCACGTCGTAATTTTCTGGAATACACTCTTCCACAATATCTGCAAATTCAATCGCTTCTTGTTCGTTCGTAGTATAGCTGATTCTTGATAAAATCGTTTCCTTATCCTCCGCAACGACCCTCTTCTCAATCAACTCATCCACGTATTTTTCTATAATCTTCTTAGTCTTTGCTTCACTTTCCAAACTTCTGTTGTAACTTTTAACATACATCTTGCCCATCGCAAAAAGCAAAGTAAACGATGAACCAATCACGCCACCGCCAATTACACAGGCTTTTTCAAAATTTTTCGCCATAAAATCCTCCTTTTGTTAAATCAGATATTTGCAATAACTTTCAATACATATATACCCAAACAAAGTCCACAAAACACAAAAAGAGTAGCTCACATAAGCTACTCTTGTAATTACTTCGCTGTTTTCAATTTATATTGGTTGCCATTAGTCAAGGAAATTGGAAAGTAAATCCATCTATCGAGCGAAAAATAAAAAAATGGTTATTCAAAACCGTTGACAAAACAATTTGCGTGGTTTATACTAACCGTAGAAGAAATAAAAAGGGGTTAATGACATTGCAAAAAAAAGAATATTTAGAATTAAAAAAATGGTTTGATGAAGAAGGAAAAAAAGTATTATGGGACTTGATGAGCAATTGGAGAGGTATTATCGATAAACCACTAGATGCCTTTTATATCTTTGCACGTGCTTTTTACGACGATAAATTATTAAATGAAAAATTAGGTAATAATAAATCAATAAAAATATTATTTTATAGAATAGACAATGAGTATCATGACTTTGTTGAAGAAGTTAGAGGAAAACTAAGCCCAAATCAAATGAAATCAATTATATTGAACTTTTATAATCTAGATAATATAAGAAGCATCCATATGATACCTGGATTTTCAATTCCAACAGGAATTTCTGAATTATCATATAAATTACTCGATATAAAAAAAGGAGATAAATTATTTCAACCAAATTCTCAAGCTGGAGAATTTATGATAGATTTTCTAATTAATCATCCAGAATGCGATATTTCAGCAATTGAAATTAACACAAGTTATATATTAACTTCTCAATTGAAACTTCCTATTATAAGTCACCAAAACAGAGCATCTATAAGACAAGAAGATTACTTCAACACGGACTTATCTACATTAGAATACAATAAAGTTTTTAGCATGCCACCAATGGGAATGTTGTATCGTGATTTTGACAAAAGAGTGAATGATAAAAACCTAATTGAACTATATAAAAAGAATGATTTCAACACGAAAAATGAATGGACCGATATATTAAAAATAATATCCAATCCAAAATTCGAAAAATCCATATTTATAGTTCATTCTGGTATTTTGTTCAAAGAACGAGACGAAAAAATCAGAAAATATTTAATAGATAATGGATATATTGAAAGCGTCATTGAACTTGCACCTAGATTATTCACGGGAATAGGCATATCAACTAATATTTTATTGATATCAAAAAACAACAAAAAAGTAAAAATGGTCGATGCTAGTGAAATCTATCATAGCGATAAAATGGTTAATAAAATTACAAAAGATGATGTAGAAGTAATCTTCGACGCTTATAAAAATGAATCTACAATTTCAAAAGAAGTATCACCAGAAGAATTTGAAGACAACAACTATAGTTTTATCCCAAGAAGATACACTAATGAAGAAATAGACTTGAAAAACTATGTGTATCTAAAAGATGTTACTAAAATCAAACGTGGATATGCCAATTTAAGAAAATCAGATTTATATAAGAGATTGTCCAAAGAAAACACCAATAATAAAATAATAGCCGCTGGGGACATTGATGACAACTTCAACATCGCAGATTTAACAAGCTTTACTGAAATTGAAGATAAAGAAGAAACATATTGCGTAAAAGATGGCGATATAATCTTTTCAAGAGGGGGAAATTACAACTCACTTTTAATCAGAAATTCTGGAAATTACAGGATACTTGTCAACGGAACACTCTACATTTTAACTTGTGACGAAGAAAAAATTGACCCGTATTATTTGCAAATGTATCTTGCGAGTGATCATTGCCTTAGCCAGATCGAATCCCTAAACACAGGCAAATCAATCCAATTCATGAGCATTAATCAGCTTGGAGAATTAAAGATTCCAAAAGTTTCAAAGGAAAAAGAGAAAGAATTGTCCCAAAAATATAAAATGATTTTAGATAAAAAAGAAATTATCAGAATACAAAGAATAAAACTTGAAGAAGATGTAAGTGAACTTGTAAGTGAGGTGATTTAGAAATGGACAGAAATCCTATAATCGCTGAAGCCATATCAAGTATTACGAGTGAACTCATAAAAGATCAAACAGACGAACAATTCTGCATGCTTCTTGAAAAATACGACTTAACTAATCTAATTCCGCAAACAGCTCCTTACTTTTATGATACACAGAAAAACGGAAACATTATAATGTTTGGGGATTCTAAGATAAAAACAAAAGAAATACACGGATGTTTAAAATCATATGGAATAAGCAAAGACAGATTTGAGCATATTAAATATGATGAAGTCACAAACTACAATTTTAAAAATCTTGAATATAACAACAACTACAGATTAATATTGGTGGGACCTGTACCTCACAGTGCGAAAGGAATGGGAGACAATAGCAGTGTCATGGAATGGCTTACAAATAATAGAAACATAGTCAAGACTATAATATTAGACAATTTGAAAATCACCAAAACATCATTCAAAAGCGCAATCGAAAAAGAAGTCGAATCAGGATATTTAGTTCAAGGGTAAGCTTTGTTAATAACATGTTTTTGAATTTTAACCAAACTGAAACGCATCTTTAATATGCTATAATAAAGAAAACATTTACAATAAACCATATTGAATGTAAAGTTAAACATGGAATTTTCATATAATAAGTTGTTGAAAAACTTATAGATAATAAAATTAAAAAGACAGAACTACAAGAATTTGCAGGTATTACATCAAAAACTATTGCAAGAATAAAAACAATCGAGGAGTTAAAGATACAATGGCAGTAAAAAAATCAGAATTATACTCCCTACTATGGGATGCGGCAAATAAACTCAGAGGTGGAGTGGAACCTTCAAGATACAAGGATTATGTTCTACTACTTTTGTTTTTCAAATATGTTACAGATAAATACAAAGGACAAAGATACGGTGAATTTGAAATAGGAGAAGGAGCTTCCTTTGATGATCTTATAATGGCAAAGGGAAAGCCAGACGTAGGCGAACGTGTAGACAAAATAATTCAAAAATTTCTAGAAATAAATAACCTAAAAGGTGCGCTTCCAGATGTTTCGTTTAACAACCCTGAAGAATTAGGAAAAGGAAAAGAATTAGTTGATAAAGTATCAGGATTAATTGCGATTTTCCAAAATCCTGCCATAGATTTCAAGAAAAACAGAGCAAGTGGCGATGATATCATCGGAGATGCTTATGAGTATTTCATGATGAAATTTGCACAGGAATCTGGAAAAAGCAAAGGACAGTTCTATACGCCAAGTGAAGTTTCAAGAGTGATATCCAGACTTATTGGTATTGGAGATATTGAAAATTCACCAAATAAGAAATGGACGTTACACGATCCAGCCGCAGGAAGCGGAAGTTTATTAATAAGAGCAGCAGATGAAGCACCTGTCGATATTAACGGCGACTCTATTGTAACTATATACGGACAAGAAAAATATTCAGACACGGCAGGTCTTGCTAAGATGAATTTTATTCTACACAACAAAGGAACTGGAGAAGTTCATAGCGACAATACATTATCAGCACCATATTATACTGATGATTTTGGCGAATTGCGAAAATTTGATTTTATTGTTATGAATCCACCTTTTTCAGACAAGGATTGGTCAGACGGAATCAAAGCAGACGAAGACACATATCATAGATTTGATGGATACGGCATACCTCCAGAAAAAAACGGAGATTATGCATGGTTTTTGCACGTATTAAAAGCATTGAACGAAAATGGAAAAGCTGGAATAATTCTTCCTCACGGAGTTTTGTTCAGAGGAAATGCAGAAGAAACCATAAGAAAAGAAATATTGAAGAGAAAATACATCAAAGGTATTGTAGGACTTCCTTCAAACTTGTTCTACGGAACAGGAATACCAGCTTGTATAATAATCATCGACAAAGAAAATGCTGATAAAAGAGAAGGATTGTTTATGATAGATGCAAGTGACGGGTTCAAAAAAGACGGAGATAAGAACAGACTCAGAGAACAAGACATCGAAAAAATCGTACAAGTTTTCACGAATAAAACAGAGATCAAAGGATATTCACGATTTATTACTTACAAAGAAATCATAGAAGATAATAATGCGAACCTAAATGTTCCAAGATATATTAGCAAAATCAACAAAAATTTACCTCAAAACATCAACTCACATCTAAATGGCGGAATACCAGAAAAAGACATCGACTCGATGGAAAGATTGTGGAATATATCCAGTGAATTAAGAAATAAAATTTTTGAAAAAAGAGAAAACGCTAATGTATACGACTTGAAAGTAGAGCCAGACAGCATAGAAGATCTAATATTTGAAGACGAAAAAATCAAAAAAGTAATACAAGAAGAAACAATAGACATATTCAATACTTGGAAACAACAATCAGAAACCGTATTGAAAAATATTGATAGTACAATAATTCCCAAAAAATTAATAAGAGAACTAGGATTTTCGATATTAAAAGCCTATGAAAAATCCAAACTATTAGACAATTATGATGCGTATGATTTTCTATTGAACTATTGGAATGAAAAAATGCAAGATGATGTATACCTAATAAAAGCATCTGGATATGAAGCAGGTGCTGAAATAGATAGGAAATATGGCAAGAAAAAAATAAAAGATGAACAAGGAATCGAAATAGAAATAGAAGATAAAAAGAAATTCAAATCATTTGATGGACTTTTAATTCCTAAAGAAATTATAGAAAAAGAATACTTCAATGATGAACTAGAAGAAATATCAACCATCAACTCAACAATTTCAGAAATAGATGAGAAAATTAATGAAATATTCGAAGAAAATTCAGGAGAAGATGGACTTATCAATGATGCAATCAATGACAAGGGAAATATCACCAAGAAAAGCTTAAATGATAGAATCAAAAAAATCGACAAAATCAAGGATAAGGAAGAATATGAGCTACTCATCTCATATCAAAACTTATTAAAGAAAAAAGATTCGCAAAACAAAGAACTAAAATCAAAAACAAAATCACTCGATGAAAGAATTGAAGAACAATACAGTATACTAACGGAAAAAGAAATAAAAGACTTGTTAGTTGACAAGAAATGGATGGCGAGAATCAATAATGATATAAAAGATGCTGTAGATAGCGAAATAAATAATATTGCAGCTAAGCTTGTAGAAATATCTAAACGCTACGAAACAACATTGTCACAACTTGAAGAAAAGGCCGAAAACTCACGAAATGATGTAATAAATGCATTGGAAAGGATGGGATATTCATGGTAGATTATCCTGAAAAAATAGAGTTCTTGCTCTACAAAAACGAACTGACAGAAGCTAAAATTCAAGTTGTTGTAAAAGATGAAACCATTTGGCTGACACAAAAAGCAATGTCGGAGCTTTTTGGAGTTGGAGTTCCTGCTATTTCCAAGCACCTATCAAATATATTTAAAGAAGGAGAATTGGACGAAAATGTGGTTGTTTCCATTTTGGAAATAACCACTAAACACGGAGCAATTGAGGGAAAAACACAAGAAAAGAAAACCAAATTCTATAACTTGGATGCCATTATTTCTGTAGGTTACCGTGTCAATTCGAGACAAGCCACCAACTTTAGAATATGGGCGACTAATGTACTCAAAGAATATATTAGAAAAGGATTCGTTCTGAATGACGAAATGCTATCTCAAGGAAAAAACACCTTCGGTACAGATTATTTCAGGGAACTTCTAGAAAGAGTACGTTCAATCAGAGCAAGTGAACGCAGGATTTGGCAACAAATAACAGATATATTTGCTGAATGCAGCTTTGATTACGATAAAAATTCTGAAATTACGAGAAATTTCTACGCAATGGTACAAAACAAATTTCACTATGCAATAACAGGAAAAACAGCAGCAGAAATTATCTACGAAAAAAGTGATTCAACGAAAAACAATATGGGACTGACGACGTGGAAAAATTCACCAGACGGTAGAATATTAAAAACCGATGTAACAGTTGCCAAGAACTATCTATCAGAAAAAGAAATCAGAAAACTAGAAAGACTTGTTACAGGATATTTTGATTACGTGGAGGATTTGATAGAAGATGAGGTGCTTTTGGGAATGGAAGATTTCTCATCATCATTAAATGATTTCTTGAATTTTAGAAGATACAAGATTTTATCGGGGAATGGTCACATCAGCGCAAAAAAAGCACGAGAAAAAGCCATTGGTGAGTACATGATATTCAACAAAAATCAATTGATTAATTCTGATTTTGACAAGTTTATTAAAAAGAATAGACTTGAAGGCGGTGAGAAAAATGAGTGATTATCCAAAGGATTGGGAAGAGGTAAAACTAGGTGATATACCTATTCAAATAAAAAAAGGTGACTTAATTACAAAAAAAGAAAGAGCTAATGGAAACATTCCTGTAATTGCTGGTGGTAAATCACCTGCTTATTATTGCAATAGATATAATCGAGAAGGGACGACTATTACAGTTAGTGCATCTGGAGCAAATGCTGGTTATGTAAACTTATTTTATGGTCAAATATTTGCGTCGGATTGCTCTACAATTAAAGAAGATTGCAGTTATTGCATAGAGTATATCTATTATTTAATGGCTAAAGAACAAGAAAATATCTATAAGCTACAAACTGGAGGAGCTCAGCCTCATGTTCATCCTAAAGATATTGAAAAATTAGAAGTAATATATAGCAGAAATATTGAAGAACAAAAAGCCATCGCCGATACTCTAATGACATTTGATAAACACATTGAAAATCTTGAAAAGCTTATTGAAAAGAAAAAGATGATCCGAGATGGCGCCGTGGAAGATTTGATGACTGGAAAAACAAGGCTCGATGGATTTGATGGTGAGTGGGAAGAAGTCAAATTAGAGGATGTTTGCAATGACAACGGAATGGTGAGAGGCCCTTTTGGAGGAAGCTTAAAAAAAGAATACTTTGTTAACAAAGGATATAAAGTATATGAGCAAAGAAATGCCATTTATAAGTCTGTTGACATTGGCAATTACTATATAGATTTCAATAAATTTAAGGAATTAAAAAGATTTAAACTAAAAGAGAATGATTTTATTATCAGCTGTTCAGGGACAATTGGTGAGATTTATCAAATTCCTAAAAAATTCAAGAAAGGGATAATAAATCAAGCACTATTAAAGATATCTATTAATACTAATTTATGTGATTTAACATTCTTCAAAAACTATTTTAGTTGGGAGAAATTTAAATCTAAAATAATTGATGATACCCAAGGGGGAGCGATGAAAAACTTGGTAGGAATGGATAAGTTTAGAAAAACAATACTTTACATCCCAACCGATATAAAAGAACAACGAGCCATCGCATCTATTCTGACATCAATGGATCATGAAATAGAAAACTTAGAAAATGAAAAAGCAAAGATTGAGAAAATAAAGGCTGGAGCTATGGATGATTTACTAACTGGTAGAGTTAGGCTTGTCTAGGAGGAATACATGAGTGTAGATAAGGAGATAAAATTACAAGAGCGAGTCCTCGATGTTTTGAAAGAGGATTTGGGATATAGATATATCGGAAATCTTAAGAATTACGATAATAAATCTATAAGAGAATATGATTTTACAAGAAATCTAGAAAAAAGAGGATATTCTTCTCATCTTGTGAAGCTTTGCTTGAAAAAAGTAAAAGATGTAGCTTTTAATCAAACTTCCAGCCTGTACAGGAATAATAAAGAATTTTATTCTCTTCTTAGATATGGTGTGCAGGGATTACAAGATGAAAACAAAAAAAGAGTTACGGTTGATTTGATTGATTGGGATAATATCGAAAACAATGATTTTGCTGTGGCAGAAGAGGTAAGTGTTTTATGTTTTGATAATAAAAGACATAAACGTCCTGACGTCGTAATTTATGTTAATGGAATCGCATTAGGAGTTTTTGAACTTAAAAGGTCATCGGTTAGTATTGGGGAAGGGATAAGACAGAATCTTACTAATCAAAAAGATGAAAACATAGCAAGGTTTTTTAATACTGTCCAATTTACATTTGCGGGTAATGAAGCGGAAGGCTTGAAATACGCAACTATATGTACACCTGAAAAATTTTACCTACAGTGGAAAGAAGATCGTAATGCGAAGGATGCTTTAAGCATTAAAATAAAAGAATTGCAAGGTGAAGAGTCTAATAGATTAAGGGATGGAATAATATCTATTTGCCAAAAAGAAAGATTTCTATCGTTGATTTATGATTTTGTTATATTTGATGCAGGAATAAAAAAACTTGCTCGTCATAACCAATATTTTGCAAATATTGCGGCTAGGGATTTTATTAAAAGAAAAGAGGGCGGCATTATTTGGAATACGCAAGGATCTGGCAAGTCTCTTATTATGGTGTGGCTTACAAAATGGATTATAGAAAACATAGAAGACAGTCGAGTTGTTATCATTACTGATAGGGATGAACTGGATGATCAAATAGAGGGTTTGTTTTCAGATGTGGATATTAGTATTGCAAGGGCGAAATCTGGGAAAAATCTGAGGGATTTGCTTAATACTTACGATGAGTCGATTATTTGTTCTCTTATTCATAAATACGGACATAATGCTGGTAATCAATCTGATGTTGATTTATATGTCAAGGAATTGGAAAAAAGTTTGGGCAATGATTATGAGGCCAAGGGAAATATTGTGGCTTTTATTGATGAGTGTCACAGAACAAATTCTGGTAAGCTTCACAAGGCTGTGAGAACTTTGATGCCTAATGCTACTATTATTGGTTTTACGGGAACTCCTCTTTTAAAAAAGGACAAGCAAACTAGTCGTGAGGTGTTTGGGAAATTCATCCACACTTACAAGTTTGACGAGGGTGTAGAAGATGGAGTTGTACTTGATTTAAGATATGAAGCAAGGGATGTGGATCAAAACCTGACTAATCAATCAAGGGTTGATGTTTGGTTTGAAACAAAGACGAAGGGTCTGACTGATTATGCAAAAAATAAGCTTAAATCATCATGGGCATCGTTGAACAAATTGTATTCATCAAGACAAAGATTAGAAAAAATTGCGGCTGATATTATTTTTGATATGGAAACAAAGCCTAGGTTGTCTTGTGATCGAGGAACGGCCATGCTTGTCGCTGGTGATATTTTGCAAGCTTGCAAGTATTGGGAGATATTTCAATCAAATGGATTTAAAAAGTGTGCGGTGGTGACTTCATACGAACCGAATGCAGCGAGCGTAAGAACAGCTACGTCTGATTTGAACGAACAAAGTGAAAGCGAATACAAAAAAGAAATCTACGAAAGAATGTTGGCTGGCAGGTCTACTTCTGATTATGAAAGTGAAGTAAAGAAGAAGTTCAAGGAAGAACCTGCGAATATGAAACTTTTAATTGTTGTGGACAAGCTGTTGACAGGTTTTGATGCTCCAAGTGCGACGTATTTGTATATTGATAAATCCATGAGAGATCATGATTTGTTTCAAGCTATTTGTAGAGTAAACAGACCAGATGGTGAAGACAAAGATTACGGTTATATTGTTGATTACAAAGATTTGTTCAAGAATGTTCAGCTTGCAATCACTGATTATACGAGTGGTGCGTTTGAAGATTACGCAGCTGAAGATGTGGATGGACTTATTAAGGGTCGTTACGAGGAAGCAAAGGCAGAAATGGTAGGAGCGAGAGCTTCTCTTAATGATTTGTTTTCAAATATAGAGGATAAGTCAGAGGATTCCAAAATTATTGAGTATTTCTGTGGAGACAAGGAAGATGATGAGACTTATTTGGGTAGAAGAGAAGTGTTTTATTCAATTTCATCGTCATACACGAGAGCTTTTGCAAATTGTTGTGATAAGTTGGTTTCAGATTTTGGATATAGCGATAAGGAAGTTAATAAATTAAGAAATGAAATAACAAATTACAACAAGATTAAAGAAATGATAAAACTTGCTAGCTACGATTATATAGATTTGAAACCTTATGAATCAGATATGAGATATATTTTGGATACTTATGTGATGGCTGAGGACAGCACTATTATTAGTGAATTGGAAAACATGTCGTTGGTAGAGTTATTGCTAAGTAGTGACACGAAATCTCCAATTGACCAAATTGTAGATGGTCTTCCTGGAGATGATAATGCAAAATCTGAGATTATCGAAAACAATTTAACTTATGAAATCGTCAAAAGAAAGTCTTCTAATGAAGTATATTATGGAAAATTATCAGAAATGCTGGAAGAAGTTATTGAACAAAGAAAAATTGGCGTTATAAGTTATGAAAATTATCTTAAAGAAGTAACTGAAATAGCACAGAATATAATTCATCCAGAAGACAGCGATAATTATCCTGATTATATAAAGGATAGCGAAGCGAAGAGAGCTATTTATGATTATTTAGGAGATGAGGGCGGAGATCTTGCGTATAAATTAGATAGTGCAATAAAAACTTCGATACAACCAGATTGGATGACCAATAAACAAAAACAAAACAAAATAAAAGGCTCTATATATGATGTGTTGTGCGAACATGGAAAAGATGAAAACTTAGCCGATAATTTAACGGAAGAAATTTTTGACATAGTAAAAAGTCAGGATGAGTATCGTGAAATATAATGAAACAATTGATGGATTAGGAGTAGAAATTCACAAAAAAAGCAATTTGAAAAACTTGTATATAAGAATCATTCCACCAGATGGAGATGTGAAGGTAAGTGTTCCATTGAAGTGCTCAGATGACGAGATTAAATATTTCGTATTAAAGAATATGACCAAAATAAAAAATGTTAAAGAAAAATTTCGAAATCAACCACGACTATCTAAACGCGAATATGTGTCTGGAGAATCGTGTTATTTATGGGGGAAGACATATATTTTAGAGGTAGTTTATGAGAATAAAAAGCCTGAGGTTGTGGTTACTTCGAAAAAAATTATTCTAAGAGTACGAGAAGGTTCGGATGTTAAAAAAAGAGAGTCAATAATTAATGAATGGTACAGGAATGAGCTCAAGAGAGTTTTAAAAACTGTTTCGAAAAAGTGCGAGAAAAACACTGGGTTAATAGCAAATGAATATAGAGTAAAAAACATGAAGACTAAGTGGGGGACTTGTAATATTAATAAGAAGAGGATTTGGATTAATCTTCAGTTAGCAAAAAAGCCTATCGAATGTTTAGAATATGTCGTAACTCATGAATTGGTTCATTTATTAGAAAGAAATCACACGAATAGATTTTATGAGTTACTTGGAGAATATTATCCTGAGTGGAAAGTGGCACGAAAAATATTATCGGAACAGCCACTCGATTATGTAGAACATAAATAGGTTTCATATCTACAATTTCCCCTAAAAAATGTAATTTGTTAACGTTTGTGATATAATAAAAATAACTAAAAATTTCCAGGAGGCAAGCATGAGTAAAGCTAAATTTGAAAGAACAAAACCACATGTTAACATTGGTACAATAGGTCACGTTGACCACGGTAAAAC
>NZ_WKZC01000018.1:0-3599 GCF_009679635.1 Finegoldia sp. BIOML-A4
TTGTTTGGCGACTACCTACTCTCCCACGACGTTTCCATCGTAGTACCATCGGCGTTAAGAGGCTTAACTTCTGTGTTCGGCATGGGTACAGGTGTATCCCTCTTGCTTTTATCACCATACTTATTCAATTCTTCATTTCCAATCAATAACAGTATATATTTCCAGTCAAGTTTTCGATTTATTAGTATCAGTTAGCTTTGATATTACTATCTTTACACCTCTGACCTATCTATCTTGTTTTCTTCAAGTAATCTCATAGAAATCTTATCTCGAGGTTGGTTTCGTGCTTAGATGCCTTCAGCACTTATCCTTCCCAGACGTAGCTACCGAGCTGTGCACTTGGCAGTACAACTCGTACACCAGCGGTCTGTCCATCCCGGTCCTCTCGTACTAAGGACAGATCCTCTCAAATTTCTCACGCCCACGGTGGATAGGGACCGAACTGTCTCACGACGTTCTGAACCCAGCTCGCGTGCCTCTTTAATGGGCGAACAGCCCAACCCTTGGAACCTACTCCAGCTCCAGGATGAGACGAGCCGACATCGAGGTGCCAAACCTCCCCGTCGATGTGGACTCTTGGGGGAGATAAGCCTGTTATCCCCGGGGTAGCTTTTATCCGTTGAGCGATGGCCCTTCCACTCGGTACCACCGGATCACTAAGTCCGACTTTCGTCTCTGCTCGACCTGTTTGTCTCGCAGTTAAGCTCGCTTTTGCCTTTGTACTCTTTGAATGATTTCCAACCATTCTGAGCGAACCTTTGAACGCCTCCGTTACTTTTTTGGAGGCGACCGCCCCAGTCAAACTGCCCGACTGACAGTGTCCTATTACCAGTTTCATGGCAACTAGTTAGAACTTTAGAATTAAAAGGGTGGTATCCCAACAGTGACTCTGCAAACTCTGGCGAGCTTGCTTCTTTGTCTCCCACCTATCCTGTACATTTAATCCCAAAATTCAATGTCAACCTGCAGTAAAGCTCCACGGGGTCTTTCCGTCCTACCGTGGGTAAGTCGCATCTTCACGACTACTACAATTTCACCGGATCCTTTGTTGAGACAGCGCCCAAATCGTTACACCTTTCGTGCGGGTCGGAACTTACCCGACAAGGAATTTCGCTACCTTAGGACCGTTATAGTTACGGCCGCCGTTTACTGGGGCTTAAGTTCGTTGCTTCGATTGCTCTAACAAGTCCCCTTGACCTTCCAGCACCGGGCAGGTGTCAGCACCTATACTTCATCTTTCGATTTAGCAGATACTTGTGTTTTTGGTAAACAGTCGCTTGGGCCTATTCTCTGCGACCTAATTTCTTAGGCATCCCTTCTCGCTAACTTACGGGATTATTTTGCCGAGTTCCTTAACAAAGGTTCTTCCGCGCGTCTTAGAATTCTCTTCTTGCCTACCTGTGTCGGTTTGCGGTACGGGTACAAGATTATTCGATAGCACCTTTTCTTGGCAGTTTGAATCTGTCGCTTCGCATCTTTCTGCTCCCCATGATAACTTACGTTAACGAATATACGGATTTGCCTGTATATTCTGGCTTGTTACTTGGACGTGTTCTACCATTCACACGCTCGACTTTTCCTTCTGCGTCAGTACTTCTCTCAATCACAATCTTGTAGTACAGGAATTTCTACCTGTTGTCCATCGACTACGCCTTTCGGCCTCGCCTTAGGTCCCGACTTACCCTGAGAGGACGAGCCTTGCTCAGGAATCCTTGGGCTTTCGACGGGGATGATTCTCACATCCCTTTTCGCTACTCATGCCAGCATTCTCACTTGTATATAATCCACAATTGCTTGCGCTTTTTGCTTCAATTCATATACAACGCTCCTCTACCGATAGAAAAGCTATTATGCCAGTTGTATGTTGTTAAGTTTTTTAGAAATTGTATCGTTTAATAGTTTTAATTTATGTCTTTCTCTCTTACTTTACTAGTTGATATATTTCCTNATGCCAGCATTCTCACTTGTATATAATCCACAATTGCTTACGCTTTTTGCTTCAATTCATATACAACGCTCCTCTACCGATAGAAAAGCTATTATGCCAGTTGTATGTTGTTAAGTGTTTTAGAAATTGTATCGTTTAATAGTTTTACGCTTTTTGTGTTTCCACTTTAAAATTTTCGTCTTATTTCTCTTACTTTACTAGTTGATATATTTCCTAATCACTTTTCTTCATACTTCTCGCATAATTGCTTTTCTATCCCACAGTTTCGGTATCAGATTTAGCCCCGTTCATCTTCGGCGCATTACCACTTGACCAGTGAGCTATTACGCACTCTTTAAATGTATGGCTGCTTCTGAGCCAACATCCTGGTTGTCTGAGTAGTATNTGTCTTTCTCTCTTACTTTACTAGTTGATATATTTCCTTGATCTTTAACTTCATACTTCTCGCATAATTGCTTTTCTATCCCACAGTTTCGGTATCAGATTTAGCCCCGTTCATCTTCGGCGCATTACCACTTGACCAGTGAGCTATTACGCACTCTTTAAATGTATGGCTGCTTCTGAGCCAACATCCTGGTTGTCTGAGTAGTATTACATCCTTTCCCACTTAATCTGTATTTTGGGACCTTAACTGGTGGTCTGGGCTGTTTCCCTTTTGACTATGAAGCTTATCCCTCATGGTCTGACTCCTGTTCATCGATTTTCAGGCATTCGGAGTTTGATAAGTTTCGGTAGAATTACTTCCCCTAGACTATTCAGTGCTCTACCTCCTGTAATCTAAAACAAGGCTAGCCCTAAAGCTATTTCGAGGAGAACCAGCTATATCCGAGTTCGATTGGCTTTTCACCCCTATCCACAGGTCATCCGATAGCTTTTAAACGCTACCCGGTTCGAGCCTCCAGTAAATTTTACTTTACCTTCACTCTGCCCATGGATAGATCACCCGGTTTCGGGTCTACAACACATAACTTTCGCCCTATTAAGACTCGGTTTCCCTGCGACTTCACATCTTAAATGTTTAATCTTGCTACGTATCGTAACTCGCTGGCCCGTTCTACAAAAAGTACGACATTAGAAGTCTTCTTCCTCTGTCTGCTTGTAGGCGCAAGGTTTCAGGTTCTGTTTCACTCCCCTCCCGGGGTTCTTTTCACCTTTCCCTCACGGTACTATTCGCTATCGGTCACCAGGTAGTATTTAGCCTTAGGGGGTGGTCCCCCTATCTTCCCACAGAATTTCACGTGCTCCGTGGTACTCTTCTTAAAGTGTCTCTATTCTGATTTCGACTACAAGACTGTTACTTTCTTTGGTTCTTCTTTCCATAAGATTTGTCTATCAGTTTAGTCTTACTTTAATGGGCTTGTCTCTGTTCGCTCGCCGCTACTTGGAGAATCGAGTTTTCTTTCTTTTCTTGTTCCTACTTAGATGTTTCAGTTCAGAACATTCGCCTCCATACGCTATGTATTTACGTATGGATACTAGAGTGTGTCTAGTAGGTTTCCCCATTCGGATTCCCCCGAGTTACTGGATATTTGCTCCTATTCGAGGTTTTCGTTGCTTGTCACGTCCTTCTTCGCCTCCTGGTGCCAAGGCATCCGCCTTGCGCCCTTAGTTTCTTGACCGGAAATATATACTGTTATTCGATTTTCAATGT
>NZ_WKZC01000019.1:0-1451 GCF_009679635.1 Finegoldia sp. BIOML-A4
TGATATGTACCCTCTTTACTGGACAAACCAGTAAGGAGGGTATTTTTATGAAATATAGTTATGAATTTAAAAAAGAATGCGTACAGTTGTACAGAGAAGGAAGATGGGCGGATACACCTGAAGGAGTTAAAGAAAAGAGATTTCATGACACAATTAAAGAATGGTTTAAGTTAGAAGAAAAGCATGGTCCAGAAATTTTAAAACATGGAAATAATATCGAGTGGACAACTGATGAAAAGCTAGAAGTGGTAAGCAAAGTATTAGCTGGAAACACAATAGGTTCTGTAGCAATTGAAATAGGAATTAATCGTGGACAACTTTATTCATGGGTTAACAAGTATAAAATTTATGGATATAATGGTCTTGTAAATAAAAAGAAAGGTCGTAAACCTAAGAATACAACCATGAAAAAAACGAATATCCATGAAGCAAAAAAACTTAATGAATCCGAAAGAGAAGAACTCATAAGATTGAGAGCAGAAAATGAATATATAAAGGCAGAAAATGAAATAATAAAAAAAGAAATCGCCTTGAGAGAAAAGAACTACGCTGCGCAACTCAAGGCGAAAAAGCAGCGATTGTCAAAAAACTCAAAGAAAAAGGCTACAGACTAAAATATCTTTTAATAGCTATTGATTTGCCAAAATCAACATACTACTTTGAAATTAATAAAGTTGATGCTGTTAAGATTAGAAATAAAAATATAGAAAATAAAATATTTGATATATTTAACAATCATAAAGGAAGATATGGTGTAAGAAGAGTATATAGGGAATTATTGAATCAAGGATATACAATAAATCATAAAAAAGTACAGAGAATAATGCATGAATTAAAACTATTTGGCAAAAGACCTAGAGAAAAATATCATTCATACAAAGGGAAAGTAGGAAAGATTGCTGATAATATAATAGACAGAAATTTTAAAGCTAATAAGCCATTACAAAAATGGAGTACTGATGTATCTCAATTTAACTTTTCATGGGGTAAATGCTACATTTCTCCAATACTTGATATGTATACAAATGAAATAATCTCTTATGACTTATCCTTAAGTCCTAATTTAGAGCAAATATCTAATATGCTAATGAAAGCATTTAACAAATTTCCAATACTAAATAACTTAATATTGCATTCAGATCAAGGTTGGCAATACCAACATAAATATTATATAAGAGAGCTCAAGAAACATGGTATTATCCAATCAATGTCAAGAAAAGGTAATTGTTATGATAATTCAATTATGGAAACATTTTTTGGAAGATTAAAAAATGAAGTTTATTATGGTTACGAAAAGAGCTATAACTCTTTTGAAGAATTTTCGAAAGCAATAGAAAAATACATCTATTATTACAATAACGAAAGAATTCAGAAGAAAACAAAATGGATGCCACCTACAAAGTATAGGTTAGCATCCACTACAACTAATTAATTAAATATTGTGTCCAGTT